>VGLH01000048.1 GCA_016866785.1 Candidatus Poribacteria bacterium | reverse complement strand
ACGGAGGAATACAGCGCGGCGCTGTGGGCTGAGGCGCTTCGCCTGCTGGGTCAGCGTGATGCGCCACTCCGAGGGAGGGTCGAGACGGCTACGGTGTCGGCGTCTGACGGCGGGCTCCTGATCTCGATCCCGAGCCGGGTCGTGCTGAACCAGATCACGGCTCGCGAGGACACCCTCCGCAAGGTGCTCGCCGAGGTACACGGGTCGCCCGTCGTTCTGCGTCTGACCATGGGCGACACGAATGGAGCCGCCCAGAACGGACCTGTTTCGGCAGTCGGTGCGGACGTGGACGCTGGCGAACAGCTCATCCTGCAAACATTCACGGGCAACGTCGATTGACGAACCGATCCCAGGGAGGACCCCGATGAAGTCCGGCATGGGCGACATCATGAAGCAGGCACAGCGCATGCAGAAGCGCATGTTGGAGATTCAGGAGGAGCTCAAGAGCCGCACCGTCGAAGCCAAGGTCGGCGGAGGCATGGTGACGGTCGTTGCCAACGGACATCAGGAGGTGATCTCGATCACGATCGCTCCGGAAGTGGTCGATCCCGACGATGTCGAGATGTTGGAGGATCTCGTGCTGGCTGCGGTCAACGAAGCTCGCCGCAAATCGCAGGAGATGATGGCAGCCGAGATGGAGAAGTTGACCGGAGGCATCCAGCTACCGGGCTTGTTCGGCTGACGAGATTCGCCTGGTCGTCGGGCGTCTGCGTGACCGCCCGACGACCTCCTTCCCGCTAGTTCTCGTTCCCCCATAGCTTGCCGCCGCCCTTCGAGTGACGCCACGCGTGGCGCCATCGATGGATATCGACCGCTCCGATGTTGGGCATGGGCTGCCGGTCCGCCTTCGACGGAAACGCTGGGAACGGCTTGCCGGGCATCGACTGATACCAGTAAGCCACACTGCTCATGTCCAGCGTCAAGACATTCGCGTGCCCGTGCTCGATGGAGGCTCGGATGGACTTCTGGAAGACGACCGGGTCTTCCAGGTGGAACCGGTAGCAGTGGGTCCTACCCAGCCAACCGGTGTCCGCGTTCACGCGTCCGAACCCGAAGTAGGCATGGTGGTAGGGCTCCTTCGGGCACCAGGACATGTTGAAATAGTCCTCGGTTCCCGTGCCGTGTGCTGACCCGGGCCAGGGCTCCCCGTCGACCAGAAACATGTCGTCGCCCTCGCCGTACCAGATCGGAGACGGGCAGGCGACGAAGTAGTTGACGCCCACGTAGTGACCCAGCCCCTCTGCCTCGAAGAACAGGTAGTTGTGCTTGTCGGTCGGGTTCTTCGGCTCGGGCCCGAGCGTTCCCCATTCGTTCTCGCCGCCGTCGCCGGGATCGGTCAACTCGCGGTTCCACCATGCGTGGAAACGCCCCACGTCGTCGCCAACGCTGCTGTGTTCTTCATAGTCGATGTAGTAGTAGAACGAATCGACCGGCTGGTCGCTCTGGTTCTCCACCTCGACGCGGGCCCCGTTGCCGAAGGGCATCGGGAAGTAGCTCACCAGCGCCCGACCGCCCACCGGCGCGGCAGCCAGCGGCAGCGAGACGAAGTTGTAGAACTCGCCCCACCCCTGACCGAAGAAGTCACCGACGGGACACTCGACAGACGGATGCTCCTGACCGTCCCAGAACATGCGGAGCACGAGGTTCCGCCGATGCAGCGGGTCTCGACAGGCGATGGTGAACCAGATGTGCTTGATGACGCCGGCTCCGGCGATGTCCGCGAGGACGGCGGTCTCGCCTGCCGGCACCGGGATTCGGTCCGAGTTGCCTCCGGTCCGGTCGAAGCTCGATACGCGGCGGGTCTTGACATGGCGCAGAGTCGGCAGGCCGTTCAGCGGGCTCAGCATGTGCGTCTTCTCCTTGTCGTCAGGGCGGCGTAGCCGGACCAGTGTAGCGGATCGGGCCGTCGTGACAAGGAGAATGACTCGTAGCGCCGCTCGTGAGTGGCTATGATGCATATGCATCTCGTGGGACAGCCATCGCGATCAATGAGGAGCCCAGATGATGGGGCATGAACCAGCAGACGCGTTCGACGCCGCTCCCTTTGCAGTGGCGATGTCCGGCGGCACGAATGACCTGCACTGGGAAGACGTCCGCGAGGTCCATCGCATCGTCGTACGCCTTTCGGCGCCCGTACCGGAGGACCTCCAAGTCCAGTATTGGCGAACGCGATGGCCCCAGAACAGACTGCCCAAGGATCGCGTTCCGTCGGGCGGTCAAGTCGGCTGGCTCGAGCTGGGAAACTGGTTCACCGGCGCTTGGCAGACCGCGCACACCGAGATGGTCGTCGATGGTCAGATCGCGACCTTCGCGTTCCGCCCTGTCAATGAGACCGAGTTCCCCAATGTGGTCGACTATCCGGCGCGTTTCCGCGTGACGCTCCGATTGCGCCTGGTCAGCGCGACACTGGGCGACGAGAAGCTGGCGGCGAGCATCGAAGAACTCCGGGCGTACACGGACTCGGTCGTGCGTCGGCGGATCGTGTCCGTAGGATGGCGAGATGCGCCCGGCGCGGCTCCGACCTTCAGCGCCCACAACGGCACGGTCGAGTCCGTGTCGATGCCGTCCTCGAACCGAGCGATCTTGACCGTGCGGGCAACCGAGAACAGCGATCCCAACTCCTACGACCGAACCCTGGTCACGGTTCGCGCCGATGCGACGACGACGTTCGCCATCGACGACCTCGACGACGGACCGCTGGACATTCGTCACCTGAGCGTGACGGTCGAATCGGAGCACGGTGGCGAAGGAATACCATCCGCCGGCAGCCCTCCGCCAACAAGTACCAGACCGGGCGTGCTCGACCGGGTGCGGAGCATGCCGGAGCAAACCTGGCGCAAGGCATGGGTGGGGATGCCGCCAAAGCACGAGTCGTTCTACCTGCCCGTGGCGGTCGAAGGCGGAAGACACAAGTTCGGCGTCAATCCCGATGGGTCCGTCTTCTACCGGACCAACCATCACTACCTGACACGATGCCCAGGCAGAGACACGCCGCGCATCGACAGCTTACATCGTCTCCGGCTTTCCTTCGATCTGCCCAAGACGCCTGACCATCGCGGCATTGTGGACGGCACGCTGCCGATCCTTAACACGACGTGGTCCATGGACGGCTGCCGCATCCAGCAGGAGGCGTACGCGACGGTTCTAACGGGAACCGACCCCGGCGACGATCCGCCGGAGGGCGATGCTTTCGGCGTGCTAATGCTGCGGTTCGCGCTGTCCAACGTCTCCGAGCAGACGATGACGACGAGCCTGCGGCTGGAGTGCAGCTCGGAAGCGCACCGGGAGCCACTCACGCTGGAACCCGACGGCACTGCCCGAGTCGACGGCACACTACGGTTCGCCATCTCGACGGACCCGGAGGTCGAGGTCACCGACAGCGATGGCAGGATCCACATCTCATGCTCGCTGGAACCGGGAGCCGCGCGCTCGCTGGTCGTGAAGGTTCCCTATGTCGGTCTGGACAATGCAGAGCTCGGGGACCTCGACCGCCTGGACTATGACCGCGAACGTGATGCGGTGGCGCGCTATTGGCGGCGACGGCTTTCCGAAGGCATGCGGCTGACGACGCCGGAACCGATGCTCAACGAGTTCCACGCGGCGCACGCAGGACACCTGCTGATCAACTGCGAAAAGGAACCGGGCTCCACGCGGCGCTTCGCTCGCGTCGGCTCGTTCGGCTATGCGGCGTTCGGCAACGAGTCGTGCATGATGATCGTCGACCTCGACCGACGCGGCTACCACAGGGAAGCCAGGGAATGCCTCGATGCGTTCCTTGCGTACCAAGGGACCGTGTCGCTTCCCGGAGACTACGACTCACACCAGGGCGTGCTCTACGGCGCGCACGGTTACGAATGCGGCGGGTACAACCAGCATCACGGCTGGATTCTCTGGTGTCTGGTCGAGCATTTCCGCTTCACTCGTGATGACACATGGCTGAACAGCGTCGCTCCGAACCTCGTTGCCGCGAGCGACTGGATCATCGGACAGCGCGAGCGCACGCTGACGCCGAGTCGCATCGTGCATCCCCTGCTCGGAGTCGGCGCAGGGCTGTTGCCGCACGGCAGCCTCGAAGACATCGGCGACTGGTGGCAATGGCTGTCGACGAACGTCTACTCGTGGCGGGGACTGGACGCCGCTGCCTGGGCCCTCGAACAGCTCGACCATCGGGACGCGGGACGGATCCGCCAGTCGGCAGGCGCGTATCGAGATTCGATCCTCGCCGCGTTCCGAGCGGCTCGCGACCGGTCGCCGGTCGTCAGGCTCCGCGACGGCAGAGCGGTTCCCCGCATCCCGTCCCACGTGCATCGACGCGGTCGCTCGTTCGGGTGGATCTGCGAGACACTCGAGGGAGCCATCCACCTCCTGATCGCGAGGATGATCGAGCCGTCGGATCCCGAGGCGGATTGGATCCTGCGAGATTACGAAGACAACCTGTACCTGTCGCACCACTACGGGTACGAGGTAAGCGATTACGAACGGGAGTGGTTCGGGCGCGGCGGCTTCTCGCTGCAAGCCTGCCTGCTCTTCGATGTGGAGCCGCACCTCGACCGAGACGACATCCATCTCGCCTTGCGCGCGATGTTCAACGCCATCGCGGCGTACTACTTCCCGGACACGCGGATGCTGACCGAACACGCGCTGGTGCTGGGTGAGTGGCGCGGCGATCACTACAAGTCGAGCGACGAGGCGAACGCGACCGGATGGCTCCGCTACCTGTTCGTGCGCGAGGTCGGCGATGAGCTCTTGCTCGGACAGGCGATCCCCAGGTCGTGGCTCGCGCCCGGCAAGCGTATCGGCGTGACACGAGCCGCGACGCATTTCGGTCCGATGAGCCTGGAGTTCTGCGCCGACACCGGCGGCATCACCGCGAACCTCGAAGCGCCCACGCGGAATGCGCCGTCAGCGATCCGCCTGCGGTTCCGCGCACCACTGAACCGGCGCATCGTGCGGGTTACGGTCGGCGGAAGGGAGTGGTCGGATTGGGACGAGGCGTGGGTGTCGCTGCCCGGGAACATCGGCGCAACGACGATCCGCGCCGAGTACGACACACCATCGCTGCGCCGCTATGCGTCGGGTTCTCAGACTAGGCGCTTGACGAAGTGAATCTGACGGGCGACTTCCTGGAAGCCGACGGACGGATACAGCCGCGAACCGACGTCGTTGTGTGTCAGCGTCTCGATCCGTACGTACTCCATACCGGCGTCGCGGAGCCGGTCGCAGCAGAGCTCGAGAAGAGCCCGACCGAGTCCGATGCCGCGCCACTCCGGCAAAACCGCCAGGTTTGGGATCCACCCGATCCTCGTGTCATGGTCGACGCGCGACGAGACGTAGCCAACGGGCCCTGAGCCGGGGTCGGCGACCCAGACACCTTCAGCGTGCGCGGCGATGTCGGCATCGATGTGGCGCGCCTTCCGCCAGCGCCAGTCACGTCCGTTGATGACGCCGTGCAGTTCTTCGATGCGCCGGTCGACGGACACCGGCTCGAAGCATTCGACGGTGATGCGTCGCAGCTCCGGCAGATCATCCTCGCAGTACGCGCGTATCGTGGGCAGGGCTCTGGTCATGGACTGCTCGTCTGCGCGTCGGCGGCACGAGGCGTCGTCGGAGCCTGGCTCGCATCGTGCTGGGCGATGCCGCGACGGAGGAAGGATTTAAACTCGTCGGGATCGCGCGTCAGCCCGTCGAACGTCGCCAGAATCTGATCGCCTGGGGACATAACCGCGTAGAACGGAAGCGCCACTGTCCCGAACCGCGAGCGCTGCATCGCCTGGTTCGCGCGGGACTCAGGATCCGCCTTGTCCGTCCAGAGCTGCACCAGCACGAACTCATCGAACAGCTCCGACACGCCCTCCCGCGCGAAGATGTTCTTCTCCATCCATCGGCAGTTGGTGCAGGTGACCCCTGTGAAGTCGATGAAGATGGGTTTCCCGGACGACTTCGCGACCGTCATGCCCTCGTCGTATGTCTGCAGCCAAGTATGGCGCTCCGCGTTCGCCGCTCCGGCGACGGATGCCTGCGCGCTCAGCGCGTACGGCGGCAGGAACGCGTCCAGTTCGCCCAGGGGTTTGCCCTGGAGACCGGACAACAGGAACAGACCTGTCGCCAGCGCCCCGACGCCCCACAGCATGCGCGCCACGCCCACATGGTCGGCGGCTGTATCGCTCGGCAGTCGCAGCCGACCCAAGAGATAGACCCCAGCGACAATCGCCAACGCGACCCAGATCGCCAGGAACGCCTCGCGCGGCAGCACGCGCCAGCCCAGCACCAGGTCGATGTTGCTCAGGAACTTCAGCCCCGCTGCGAGCTCGACAAAGCCCAGGGTCACCTTGACGGCGTTCAGCCACCCACCGCTCTTCGGCAGGGCGTGCAACAGTTGCGGGAAGAGCGCCAGCAGGAAGAACGGCGACGCGAACGCGGCTGAGAAACCGAGCATCCCCAACGCCGCCCAGGCGACATCTCCCTGAGTCGCCGCGACCAACACGGTGCCCACGAACGGAACCGTGCAGGTGAAGCTGGTGAGCGTGAACGTCAAGCCCATGAGCAGCGTGGCGAGAGACCCCGGCCCCTTGTCCCCGGCGGACCCCAGCCAGCCCATCAACTGGTACGGAACGCGGATCTCGAAAGCCCCGAACAGGTTCAGGGCGAAGACGATGAAGACCCCCGCCACGAACGCGTTGACCCAGATGTTCGAGGCAATCCCCTGGATCGCGGCAGCTCCGAACGCCAACGCCAGCGCGATACCCAGCACGGTGAACGTCCCCACGATGGCGAGACTGTACAGGATCGCCTGGAACAATCCCTGAAGGCGTGTCAAGCCTTCCTTCTTGGTGAAGAAGGAGACCGTGATCGGGATCATCGGGAACACGCATGGCGTCAGCAGGGCAAGGAACCCGACCGACACGGCGAATCCCAGATACGCCAGCAGTCCTTGGGCGCGGGCGCGTTCCAGGCGAGTGGTCGCGGATTCCTGCGTGGCAGGCTCCGCTGCAGTCGTTGGCGCTGCCGGTTCGGGAACAGGTTCGGCGCTGGCTCCCTCGACGGGCTCCGATAGCGGTTGAGGGGCATTCGGATCGAGAGCCGCGACCTTGGGCTCACCATCCGCCGGAGCGGATCCGCCGACGATCTCGAGCATGGCGGAGGTCTGAACCGTCGTCGGAGGCAGACACGAGCGATCGTTGCACACCATGAACCGGATCGTCGCGGTGATCTGCCGAGGGCCCGACTCCGCAGTGTCCGGCACGAGCAGCATCTGCACGAACGTGACCTCGCGCTCGAACAGCTCGACCTCCATGTCGAACGCGTTGTCGCGCTTGCGGATCGGCGTCGGTTGCTGAACGCGACCCACGCGGCGCAGATCGCCGGCATCCACCGTGACCTCGGTCGGGAGTGGACCTGTTTCCTCACCGTGGGGGTTCAGCGAGTAGATGTGCCACCCGTCGGCGATCTTGGTGTGGATCGATGCCTTGACGGTCGTGCCGGGCTTCGCCTCGACGGCATCGAGCGACATGCTGAACCGGACCTGCTCCGCCGCGCCGCCGAACTGGATGGCTTGGGCGCTGGCGGACGCAGGCAGCCAGGCGAACGCCGCCGCGACGAGGATCCAGGTTCGCACGATGCTTCGCATCCGCCGCCGCTCCGTGTCGTTCCGTGGCGTACCGCCCAACTCGCGGGTCATGTGGCGATCCCGCGCTCGTGGAGCCAAAGCTTCAGCGGCACGTCGTCATCCTTGGGCGTGAAGTGACCGTTGGCATTCACCCCGCCCCCAAGGAGTTGCTTGCGGATCGGATCGCTCGCGGCGAACCAGTCTTCAGGAATCGTCATATCGTCCTTCGACCGCAGCCAACGGTACCCGTAGCCCACAAACAGCACCTTCCGCGTGATCGTCGATGGATTCGGGCTGGCTGCATGCCACAGCCTCCGGTCGAAGATGACGGCGGACCCCCGCGGAACGCATACGGGCATGGCTCCCGAAGGGTCGCTGACTCCGTCATCCGGCCGGTCGAGCTTGTCCCAGAGGTGACTGCCTGGGATCACGTGGAAGTTGCCACGTCCAGGCTCGGATACGTCCGACAGCCAGAACGCGACTTTCACCGAAAGCCGAGGCCGCGGCGTCGATTCGATCTCGACGTTGACGCGTCCGCTGTCCTGATGCCAACCCAGTGTCCGCTTGGTCCGATCTGCGTCCGGCGGCAGCGGCGGGTTCACGCCCAGATGGCTGTGGTACGAGTAGATGTTCCATCCCAGGATGCCCCAGACCTTCGGGAACGTCCTGTGCCAGTCGAGGAGCTCGAGGTACAGGCGGTTCCGGCAGAGGACGTTGGGGCAGAAGAGCGTGGAGCCATCGGCGAGACCCTTGCCGACCTCTTGCCGGTAGACCGCGTCCGTCGCCTCCTCGAGCTCGTCCGCGAAGTCGGAAGTCAGCGCATCTGGAACGACGAGGAATCCGTTCCCCAAGAACTCAGCATGCTCGGACTCGCTCAGCACATGACCTAAATGAGCGTCACCCACCACGAAACACCTCCGATCCTCCCAATCCGTTACTCGCGCCGAGAGGCTACGCTCCGAGCCTCTCCTTGGCAGCGGCGAGACCCGACGCGAAGATGCCCTGAACCTGCGTCTCGACGGTCGCAGCGTCGATTGTCGCGTCAAACTGTGCGGTCCAATGGGCGATGGCTCCCTTGCCCATGTCGTCTTCGAGGACCCGCAGCACGGCGACGTAGTTTTCGACGGGCATCACGCCGCCGGTGATGCTGTACGCGTAGCACCGCGCAGCTTCATCCAGCGCGACGAGGCGTTCGATCACGACGCCACCGTCCGGCAGGTGCAGCCGACGCATCGCGCCGTTGTTCTCCTGGTAGAAGTCGAGCTTCTGGATCGCAGGATGCCACCGGTCGATCGTGCCGAAACCGCCGATCTCAGCCCAAACTTCGTCGGCAGTCGCCTTGAACGCCTGAGTCACCACGACCTTCGCCACAGCGTTCCTCCTCATGATCGCTGATGGGTGGAACCTGAGCCGCCAGCGGTCCGCAGCGATCAACGAACCTGCGTGACGTCCTCGAACGGCCCGAGCGCCAGCAGCGTGCGAGTCGTCAGAGGGTGCTCATCGAGGAACGCAGATATCTCGTCACGGTTGACGGACAGCACGCGATCCACGGTCGCGTCGACGCCAACATACTCGCGCCGGTACTGCCACGCCAGACCCACGGGAGCCAGTCTGCCATCCGGCGCTTCGGACCGAATCACCATCGAGGCAGCCATCTTGCGCTTCGCGCGTTCGATCTCGTCGGGATCGAGCCCGCGAGCAGTCGCTTCGTCGAGCACTCTCGACACCGTGGCAACGGCTTTCCCGGCGTTCTCTGGCGCACACGAGACATAGCCGACGAACTCGCCGATGCCGTCCTCCTCGTCGTGGGACAGGCTCGCCGTGTCCGCCAATCCCGTATCGACGAGCTCCCAGTAGAGCCGCGAGCCCACATCGTCGCCAATGGCAGTTGCCAGGACGTTTGCCGCGTATCGCAGCGGGTCTTGCGCGGACACGCCGGGCATCATCCAGACCAGATGAGCCTTCTTCAGCTTCGCGTCGCGGACGGTGCGGGTCGACTCATTCGGTTCCCATCGTGGCGCATCGCGTGCCGCGTCGAAGGGCTTCCATATCGAGGTTGCGTCCTCGGTGTACCGACATAAACCGGCCCAGTCGAAGTTCCCGACGAACGCCAGCACCATGTTGCCGGGGGAGTACCGCTCCGCGAAGTAGCGGAGCATCTCGTCGCGTTCGAGGCTCGTGATCGTGCCTCTGGTTCCCAGCACGAGATGTCCCAGCGGATGGTTCCCGAAGTATTGCTCGCGGGCAGCGTCGAAGGCGACCCATGTCGGTCGATCCTGGTACATCGCGATCTCTTCCAGGATCACATTCTTCTCTACGTCGAAATCGTCGACGCGGAGACTCGGGCGCATCATGTCGGTGAGCAAGTCGAGGAGCCGGTACTGATGCTCGGGGAGCACTCGTCCGTAGTAGACCGTGTTCTCCGGTGTGGTGAACGCGTTGTATTCCGCGCCCATCTCGTCGAATTCGCGATTGACGTCCTCGGCGCTTCTTCGGTCGGTTCCCTTGAACATCATGTGCTCGAGGAAGTGGCTGACGCCCATGATGCGGGGGTTCTCGTCGCGCGCGCCGGTCCTCACGAAATAGCCCACCGCCATGGACTGCGCCTGCGGGTTGCGTTCGCCGACGATTGTCAATCCGTTCGCGAGCTCGGTGTGAAGGAACTCCATCGCCAAGAGCGCTCCGATTCTACTGAGGCGGTTCGAGCTGCCGGGGTCCGAGGGTCACGATGGTGAAGTCCGACGGCGCGTGGTCCGCAAGAAAGTCCCGAATGGATTCACGGCTCACAGCTTCGACGCCGGCGCGGATCTCGCCAAGGGACCGAGGCCTGCCCAGCAGGTGCATGTCGCCGGCGATAGCTCGCGCTCGTGCCGTCGTCGATTCGCCGTGCATGATGAGGTCCGAGAGCAAGCCGGTCCTCGCCCGTTCCAGCTCTTCGTCGGTCACGCCGTCCTTGATTCGGCGCAACTGATCGATCAGCACGTCGAGCGTCTCCTGCGACCGCTCCGGAGTCGTGCCGGCGTAGCCGACGACATAGCCGGCTCCGCGAACGGCGCTGCCCGATGCGCTGACGGCGTAGGCGAGGCCGCGTTTCTCGCGCACCTCCGTGAACAATCGAGCGCCCATCCCGCCCGAAAGCACCGCCGTCGCCATCGCGGCGTGGTAGGCAGATGGATGCGACATCGCCACAGACCGGTAGACGACCCCGATGTGCTCCTGAGCCGAGTCCTGCTCAACGTGGACGTAGTGGGCTCCCTCGCGCGACTCGGGCTCCGGCTGGGCAACCGAGGGTCCCGACCAGTCGCCGAACAACTCGCCCACGGATTCGCGGACGGCATTCCATTCGAGCCGTCCCGCTGCGCCGATGATCGCCCCGTCTGGCTGGAACCGTCGCGCGTGATCCTTGCCGACATGCTCGATGTGGAGCGCCGTGAGCCCGCTTTCGGTCCCGCTCGGGTTGCGGCCGTACTCGTTCAGGAAGTAGGTGCGGCGCAGGTGCACGGACATCTTCCGCGCTGGGCTGTCTTCGATGGCGGCGAGCTCCTGAAGCGCCACCGCGACCACCGCCTCCAGTTCGTCATCGGGCAGTCGAGGCCGCCGAACGATGTCCGAATGCAGCTCCAAGGCTGCTGGTAGATCGTCTGCCAGCAGCGCCCCGCCGAAGACGCACGTGTCGATGCTCGAACCGAACGACCGCTGGAGCCCCAAGCCGTCAAGCGACTCGGAGAGCTCTCGCGAGTCGCGGCTTCCTGCCCCTCGGTAACACATCTCCGACAGCACGCGCGAGATTCCGGCGAGCTCCTCGGGTTCCGTCGTGGATCCGGCGGGAACGACGATCTGGAAGGCGGCGGCACGGACGTCGGGGCGTTCCTCGACGACCAGCCGCAATCCGTTGGGATAGACGTGAACACGCGCGTCCGTTCGACTCAATGCGATCCCTCCACCGTGCCGCCCGCAACATCGATCCGGGCAAGTGGGGCGTCAGTACCCGATGGCGCATCCGTCGCGACGCGGGTCGGACCCCCCGTGCAGCGTCCCGTACTCCAGATGGCGCAGGATCGCCTGACCGCCTCCATAGAACCCGTCAGAGCTCGCGACATGGTGGAGCCGGCGAGCCATCTCAGCGACCACATCCGGGTCCGTCCCTTGCTCGAGCGAGACACTTGCGCCGACCCCATTGTATCGCCAACGAGGCGCATCGAGCGCATCTTGCAGGTTCATCCCGAAGTCGACCACGTTGCACACGAACTGCACATGCCCCTGCGCCTGCATGTCGCCGCCCATGACGCCGAAGGCGATCAGCGGTTCGCCGTCGAGTACCAGCATACCGGGAATGATCGTGTGCCGTGTGCGCTTGTGCGGCGCGATGGCGTTCGCGTGAGACGGGTCGAGCGAGAAGCTGGAGCCCCGGTTCTGCAACATGATGCCCGTAACGCTGACCGTGTGCCCGCAGCCCCATCCGGCGTAGAGGCTGTTGATGAACGAGACGAAGTTGCCCTCGCCATCGACGGCGCACAGGTACACGGTGTCGCCGCCCGTCGGCACGCCGGCGGACGGGTTCGCCAGCGCCCGGTCCATCGCGATGCGGGAGCGCTGGTGCTTCGCGTAGTCGGCGGACAGCAAGCCCTGCACCGGCACGTCGACGAACTCCGGGTCGGTCACGTATCGGTTTCGGTCTTGGAACGCCAGCTTCATCGCCTCTATCTGGAGGTGCGTCGTGTCCGCGCTGCCGCTGCCCATCCTGGGCAGATCGTCCTGCGCGAGGATGTTGAGCGCCTCCAGCGCCGCGATGCCCTGACCGTTCGGCGGGATCTCGAGGACGTCGTATCCACGGTACGTGACGCGGATGGGATCGACCCACGTCGCCGTGTGGTCGCGGAAGTCGTCTGCTGAGAAGAGCCCTCCGTTTTCCTCGCTGTAAGCCACGATCTTCTCGGCAATCGGTCCCCGGTAGAACGCTTCCCCGCCTCCCTCGGCGATGAGACGAAGCGTCGCCGCCAGTCTGGGGTTCTTGAACACCTGTCCCGGTCGGGGAGCTCGACCGTCTGGCAAGAGCCATGTCCGCGCGCTGTCAGGTCGCGACGCCAAAAGCCGTTCGCTCCCGATCCACGACTGCCCGATCTGCTGGGTTACCGCGAACCCGTTCTCCGCCGCCTCGATGGCGGGTTGGAGAACTTCCGATAGCGGGAGACGCCCGTAGCGGCTTACGCTCTCGACCCATCCGCTGACCGTGCCAGGCACGGTCGCCGCGAGCAGGCTGTTGCCCGGTATCGCAGACTGACCGGCGGTTCGCACGCGTCGCTGCATCTCTTCGAGCGTCGCGGCGTAGGGAGCCCTGCCGCTCGCATTGAGCCCGTACGTTCGAGAGTCCTTCGCCATATGAATGATGGCGAACGCGTCGCCCCCGATACCCGTGGACATCGGTTCCACGACGTTCAGCATGGCGGCCGTCGCGACCGCCGCATCGACCGCGTTCCCTCCGCGTCGGAGGATATCGACGCCCGCAAGCGCGGCAACGGGCTGACTCGTCGCGACCATCCCTCGCCGCGCGAGAATCGGCGAACGCGAAGGACCGAACCGATTGACCCTGTCCATCGCGAGCTCAAGCACTTTCACCCTCCTAGAAGTCCGACGTGACGTCCATATGGCGCGATTGCCGGGACGACGCGTATGCCTGCTCGATCACATCGACGACGTGAGCGGCGTGGCGCGCCGAAGCGATCGGTTCCCGGCCGTCGCGTATCGACTCGACGAAATCGAGGATGTCCATGTAGACATGCTGCTCGATCAGCTCGCCGTGCGGCGGAGCTGCCAGCAGCTGAGGCGACTCGGAGCCAGGTTCGAAGCCGCCCTTAGAGTATGACAGCGTCCGAACCTGAGAGCCCTGCCAACGCACTTCGGAGGGCCACCCGGATTCCATGTGGATCGCCGTCGCTTCGAGGCTCCCCGATATGCCGTAGACGCCGATGGCTCCCCAGTCCAGCACCGCGCCGCCTGCGCTGCGACAACCCCATAGCATGCCAAGGGCTCCCGACCGGAATTCGACGGTCAGCAGCGCATCGTCCACCTCGCTGACGTCGAACGACGTGCCGTGGCGGAACCGAGTGGCGACCGGCGTCTTCATCATCGCCGACACGCGCGACACGGGTCCGAGTATGCCGGTAAGCGCGTGGAACGAGTAGACCGATGTGTTCCACAAAGCGCCGCCGCCGTAGCGGTACTGCCACGAGGTATCGATGCCATCGGGACCGACGGTTTCCATGGCATTCGAGGTCGTGGTCCCGGCGTACGCCCACCGAACGGGCCCAATGCCTCCTGTCCGCACGATGTCCGCCATCCGACGGTAGGCGGGCGACAGCATCTGCCCTGGCGCGGCGGCGAGGACTTGCCGACGACTCTCCGCCTCCTCGATCAGGCGCATCGCGTCGGCATGCGTGAGAGCCATCGCCTTCTGCACGTAGACATGCGCCCCGGCGCGCAACGCCGCCGCCGCGTGCTCCGCATGGAGCTGCACGGGTGTCAGAACCAGAACGACATCGAGTCGCTCCGCCCGAAGCATGTCGTCCAGCCGTTCGTAGGACCGCGGGATACCGTGCTGCGCAGCAAGAGACGCTGCCCTGCCCGACGCGGCATCGCACAGAGCGACTGTGTCCGCGAGCTGTCGGAAGTCGTCACAAAGCAGGTGCGCCAGCACCGCCTTCTGGAGAAGGTGCCCGCAACCGACGACCCCAAGACGTATCGCGCCGTTGACCATCGGTCTGCCTCAGGTTGCGTCACGAGCGAATGCCGGCTCCCAATGTCAGGTCCTGCGCCTGGCTTCTCACCGGCAACGATCCAGCGTATCATACATGGGATGAACGACAGAGACTATCCGTATGCCGCCAACGCACAGCTCCGCGCCCTCGTCGACCGAGTGGTGGAACACAACATCGCGTCCGTGTTCGCGCCACCGGGCGATTCGGATCGACATCTGCTGTCGCTCTTCACGCTGGCGCTTGCGTCGCGCGCCAAGACGTACGTCGAGCTCGGCGTCCGACGAGGAACGACAACGACGCCCATCCTAGCGGCTGCGGCTCTGAACGGCGGTCGCCTCGTCTCCGTCGATATTCAGCCGACGTCGTTTGTCGCGCCGCCAGAGTTGGCGGGACATTGGGAGTTCGTGCAGAGCGATGCGGTCGAGTTCCTCGAAGGCTGGGACCGCGGGAAGATGGACTTCGTCTATCTGGACGACTGGCACGCGTACCGCCACGTGAAGAAGGAGCTCGAGTTGCTCGACCCGCATGTGGGTCCTTCGAGCGTCATCCTGGTTCACGACCTGATGTATGGCGGAACCGAGCCCTTCTATCACTGTGACCTAACATTGAGAACCGGTCAGTGGGCAGAGGGAGGGCCCTACCGAGCCGTTGCCGAGCTGGACCCGAACTTCTGGGAGTGGGCAACGCTGCCGTGGAACAACGGTCTGACGTTGCTGCGCAAGAAATACAGCTCTCGATACCACAGCCGATGACCCATCCGACCGCGAACCCGTCCGTCACGATCAACTACGTCTACATGCACGTCTCGCCCCCGTCCGGGCTCGCCCTTCAAAGGGATGGCGTCCGACTGATCTGGTCTGCCGTACCGATGGACGGCTGCGACATGTACGTCTATCAAGACGCGTTCAACTACATGGGGCCCCGACCCGCGCCCCAAGTCCTGATGGTGCACGAGCCCGTCTCCGTATTGCCGGGACAGTACTCCCACGAGGTGTGGCGTCACTTCGACGGCTTCCTCACGACGATGGATTTCCTGATCGAGCGAAGCCCGAGGTTCAGGAAGTTCCACCACCACACGTACCAGTGGGGGAGCCCGCCAGAGTCCATCCCGACGGCGGACGAGCTAGTCGAACGATACCCGCACGGATCGCGCCGCCACGCCGTGTGCATGGTGCTGGGCAATAAGAAGTCGAGGGTGCCCTACGAGCTCTACTCGATGCGCGGCGAGATCGCGCGATGGTTCCACGAGAACTCGAAGGTTCCGTTCGACGCCTACGGCACGCCGCCACACGACCTGCCCAACTACCACGGCATGTTGGGACAAGACGAGAAGCTGAGCACGATCGCGCAGTACCGGTTCAACATCTGCTTCGAGAACATCTACCATCCGGTCTGGGCGCGCGGTTACGTCTCCGACCGCATCGCGCACAGCTTCGAATCGCGCACAGTACCCATCTACCACGGTTGCCCCAACGTGGCGGACTACATCCCACCGGAATGCTTCATCGACTTCGGCAAGTTCTCGGGGTTCGGGGAGCTCAGCGGTTTCCTGGAAGCGATGACGGACGACGAATACGACAGCTACGTATCGGCGATCGATACATGGCTTCGCGGCGGGGGTCTGCACACGTACTCGTGCCTTCAGCTTTACGACGCGATCCTACGGCTGTACGGCGAGCTAGTCGGCAAATCGTTCGACGAGCTCGTGCGTGCCGATTCGTCGTGGGAGCCGGCAGTGCTGCCCGAGGGCGTCCCGACGGTCTCAACGATTGTCAATCCTGTCGTCCACTGGTCGTGGGTCTACTTACGGGATCGCCCGGTCGAGGAGGCAGAAGCCGCCCTGGCGGAACTTGAGCGGCGTCCCTCGGTTGTCGGGACGTCTTGGCAGCCGGAGACGACGACACCATCGCGAGCGCGTCTGCCCGACGTTCGCGTGTCCCGTCTGCTCTTTGCAGGTCCGCGGTTCGTTGCCGGCGACCCGCAGCGCGGGCTCGACTACGCCTACGCCAACCAATTCAGCGCCTGGCGATCCTACGAGGGCATTGAAGTCCTTCACTTCGACGCGCCGGAGACCGCCCGGGTGCTGGGCGTAGGAGGCATGTCTGCCGAACTGCGCCGAGCCGTCGAAGACTTCGAACCCGACGTGCTCTTCGTCGTGCCGGTCGCAGCACCGCTGGATGCGCTGCACGACGTGGTCGGCGACATCACTCGACACACGAACACTCGGACTCTCGCGTGGATGTCCGATGACCCATATGCCGTCAACGACTACTCCGCGAAGTGGGCTCGGTGTGTCGATTGCCTGGTGACGACGTCGGCAGCGGGATTGGAGCGCTACCGAGAGCTCGGGCTCGACGCCAACGTGGTGTTGAGCCAGTGGGCGTGCCATCCGCCCTCGTATGCGCCAGCGTCGTCCGACCTCTCTATCGACTGCAGTCTGGTCGCGCCGCACACCCATCCGCGCGAGCGGATCGTCGCGTACTTGCGCGAACAAGGCATCGAAGTGACGACTTTCGGTCCCGGATGGGAGGGCAGCGAAGACACCCCATTCGGAGAGCGATTGCGCGTGCTGGGCACGACGCGAGTGAACCTCGCGATGGGCGGGATTCGAGACGTCCTGGAGATAGCGGCTGTTGGCGGATTCGTCTACACGGTGCCCTGCGAGGGATTGCAGGAATGCTTCCATATCGACGGTCCTGGGAAGCGGCGACTGGCTGAGGTCGCTGTCATGGACGACTCGGAGCTCGCAGGGCGAGCCAAGTACTACCTTCATCACGATGTCGAGCGGCAGGCGATCTCGCGCCGCTGCTACGAGCGGACAATGCGCGAGCATACGTGGTTCCGCCGGTACTCGGACATCTTCGGGCGGATCGGGTGGCAGCTTCCACCAGAGCCCGTGGTCGCGATCCGGGCGTGAGACGTTCGTCGCGCAAGGGAATCGCATGAACAGCGCGGATCGACGCGATCGAGTCCTCGTCTTGCACTCGTACCCGCCGGTACCGTGCCTGTACACGTTCGAGAAGGGCTTGCGCGAGCTCGGGCACGACGTGGTCTCCGTCGGGCCCGAAGGACCGTACGGCGATCCGCCCCAGTTCGGGTTGCTGGAGCCCGGGTGCGTCTACCGTCCGGCGGAACCCGATGCGCGGCTGGACGACATCTTCGACGACATCGGCGGGGCTCCCGACTGGGTGTTCTACCTGCGTCCCGCAGCCGCATTCCTGCCACGAGGGCTACTCGACTGCCCGGTTCCGACCGTTGGATGGCTCGAGGACGACTTCAAGTTCGCAGACCTCGACCACTCCATGGCTCGCTACTTCGACCTCGCGCCGACCGCCTACTGGGAGATCGAGCGCGCCTTCGCCGAGCACGGCATCGACAACCGCGTGTGCTTCAACTATTTCACCGCGAGCTGGCTCTCGCCGGATCAGACTTTCGACGACCGACACATCGACGTCGCGTTCATAGGCCATCTGGACCCGCACGTATCGCGCGCCAGGAGCCTGGAACTGGAGAAACTGAGGCGGCTTGCGCGACATGGCGTCCGCGTGTTCGTCCACACTGGCCTGTTCCTGCAGCACATGGCGCGTACCTACGCGCAGTCCAAGATCGTCTTCCAGCACTCCGGGCAAGGGGAGCCCAATCTCACGTACCGCGTCGGAGAGGCAATGTCTGCCGGGGCGCTCGTCCTATGCCGGAGGCCCGTCCGCGTCGGCGGACTCGAGAGACCCCTCGTCGACCGAGAGCACATCGTCTACTACGACGACTTCTCCGACGCCGAGGAGCTCATCCGGTACTACGTGGCACATGACAACGAACGCGAGCGTATCGCCAACAACGGCAGGCGGTACGTGACCGAGGAATACCCGTGGGTGGACCGGATCGCGCAGTTCGTCCGCGATCACGTCCATACGATCCCGCCCAATTACCTCGAACGACGCCGAGAGCGCGCTGATCGCCTGGGGATCGACGCGCGGCGCGAGCGACTCGATTATGCGCGGTACTACCTGATGGGCGCAGGCGCAGGGGCAGTGGCGCGCCGCACCATCGAGGAGATTCCATCTTGGGAGCAGGACGCCGAGGCGCGTGGTGACCACGCGGTGGCATCGCTCTTCGCTGGCGATGCCCAGCAGTTCGCGGTCGATATCGCGGCGGTGCTGTCGCAAGACCCCGACAACGTGCGGACTGCATACAACTACGCGGTGTTTGTCTTCCAACAGCGGTCGGCGCTGGGCGCGGAACAGGCGACTTCCGTGCTCCAGCGTACGATCGACCTGGCGCGATCTGTGGAACCGAAGATCGCCGATGGCGCTCTCACGGACGGCATCTACATGCCGTTGGAGATACGGCGGCTCCGGCTGGAGATCGCCCAGGCGTACCTCGACTACCCCGTCGGCGAAGCCAGGGCTCGACGTGTGTTCGCGCTCTACCTGTACCAGTTGTATAAGTGCCTCGGCATCGTACACTACGAGCTCGGCAATCGACGCGACGCCATCACGGCGCTGTCGAAGGCGCTCGCGGTCGTCCCGGACGACGGATATTCGATGCTCTACCTGGGGCGGGCATATGCCAAGTCCGCTCGCGTCGCCGACGCGATCCGCCACTACCAGCGCGCGGTCGCGTTGGAGCCGTTCTTCACAGAGGCGCAGCTCGAGCTGGCTCGTCTGCTCGTCGACGACAAGCGGGGCGAAGAGGCGGTCTCCTTCATCGATGACGTCTTGCTGAGCCATCTGGAGCCCGACGCCTTCCGGGCCCAGTTGCACATCCTCCTGGGACAGGCGCACGTGCTGAGTGCCGACCGTGTTGCCGCCCGTCGGGCATTCGCTCGCGGGCTCGAAGAGCTCAGGTCTCGGACCGTCGACACGGGAGTCATCCGCATTCCCCGACCGGATGCGGCAATCTCAGCGGAGCACGTGCAGCGGCTCCAGCGCGTCTTCGAGTCCGCGCTGGATCAGCTCAGGTCCCGTGGAAACGCGAGGTGACCATGCGCATCGCTTTCACAGGAGCCAACTACTGCGGCCAGTACTTCCCCGTGCCGCCGCCCCATGAAGCCATCTGGCTGCCGTTCGCCCCGACCGTCAGCGCCATGTTCGCAGCAGCGGGCAAGACCCCTGACTGGGCTGATGTCTTCGTCGCCGTGCTGCCGGAGACGGCTCCCGTCCCAGTCGATCTCGAGAGCTGTCCCTGCCCAACCGTGGCGATCTGTGTCGACTGGCAGCAGTGGGCGGATGTGCTGCTTGCACACGCGCCGACGTTCGATGTCTGCCTGCTCGACCAAACCGCCGTCAACGCCATCGAGGCGATCCATCCAGGCAAGGCGCGTCCGTTCTGCGCGCTGTGGAACTTCTCCCAGGTCGCCCCGCCCGAACCGGTCGCGCTAATCGCCGACCGACCCCACGATGTCGTGTTCATCGGCAACACGGTTCCGTCCGAGCAGTTCAGGGGTCGGAACACCGGGCTGTCTTGGCTGTATCGGCTGAGCGAGCGTTTCGACGTCCGGATTCTGACGAAGCTGTCCCGCGAGGACTATGTACGAGCGCTCTGCGACTCGAAGATCGTATTCAACCACGCATCCTGGCTCGTGCAAGAGGCAGTGAACGCGCGCTATTTCGAAGCCGGAGCGTGCGCCTCGCTGGTGCTGGGAGAGAACTACAACGCGGGAGCCCGCGAGTTCTTTTCCGACAATGAGGTGCTCTTCTACGACGAGGAGACGCTGGAGACTCGCATCGAGTGGGTGATTGCGAATCCGGACGAGGCTCAGGCGATGGCGGACCGCCTGCACGCGAAGACGACCGCGCCCGTCATGCCACGTCTTCTCGAGCAGTTGGCGCGGATCGTCGAGACCTCAGAGCGTCGACGGTCGAGCCGGTCGGTTCAGGACATCGTCGTCGGTCTGGTCTGCGGCTTCGGCAACTGGGGTGAAAGCGCCCGTAGGCATCCGCATGCCCTGCAGACGTTCCTCGAGATCGCCAACCGCGTGCTCGCCGAGCGTCCGTCAGACGTCAGCTTGCTGAACGCCATTGCCGTCGGGACGGCTGAGACGATGGACGAGCTTCGGCGCTTCGGGAACGCGGACCAGGCGGAGGCGCTTCGCCGGCACACGAAGCTGTCGCCGGAGCTCATCTGGCGGCAGGCCTTGCGCCTGGACCCGACATACGCAGTGCCTGCGTACAACCTATCTCGCTTCTACGCGAAGTCAGGGCAGCTCGCGCGCGCCGATGACTGCCTGTCGCAGGCGGCGGATCGGCTGTCACGATACGGGAAGGACGCCGTCAGGTACTCCAGTCCGTACTACCCCGTATGGACCGCTCGGGTGACCTGTCTCGACCGAACGTTGACGTTCTACGACAATGAGACGCCGTTCACGCGAGACGAAGATGCGCGACTGGAGCAGCGCGCGGGATTGCTTCGATGGCGCGTGGAAGAGCTTCTTGGCGACCTCGCGCGCAGAAATGGCAACCAGCAGCAGGCGGCTCGTCACTACACGGCTGCGTCGGACGCATGCCCGCACATCGCCACCGAAGCGCTGCGAAAAGCGATCGCGATTGCCCAAGAAGCGGGCGACTCGGTTGTCGAAGGCGATCTGCTAAGACATCTGATCCGCATCAATCCGCTGGACATCCCTTACCGTGCGCGGCTTGCCGAGCTTACGCACATGCCCCAAGAGCTGACGGCGCTGGAGACGGAGTTGTCCCTCCTGAGACGGGCGATCCCGAATCCGGGCGGCTTCTCCAGGTCCACTCCAGAGGAACTCTAGAACCCACCCGTTTCAGGCGCGATCACAAATGGGCTCCATGCCGTTCGGGCTGGCACTGTTGCGAAGCGCATGGTAGCCTGCCAACAGGCGCGCAGACCCGGGTCACAGGCAGGGCAGGCTGATGACGAGATCCGATGGAACGCCGGGAACCGACACGGAGCTAGCGGATTTCGTGGTGGACCGCGCGTCCCGTTCTATCCTCACCAACCTGCTGGCGGAGTCGCAGAGCTCCGGCGACGGCGGTCTCGACTGGCATCGAGCGTTCATCGCCATCCGAGATGGATTGCGGCTCTCCTTTCCAGAAGTCGAGGTACTTGCTGCCATCGCCGCGCACCGGTCTGATGAAGGTCACGGGCCCGCCCTGTATCGGGTCTTCGACACGTCGGCGGGCCCGAGGTCCGACACGGCGCATCCCGTGGAGTCTGCGATAGTCCGGTGCTCGATGCTCGACGAGACCATCGCCAGGGGTGAACCGGTCCTGGTCATGGACTTGCGTGCGGCCGTCGAGGGCGCGGACGCAAGACCCGTCGAAGAACTCCTATTGGCGCGCGATGCCTGCTCAATGATGGCAATTCCCATCGTCTACGAATCCTCAGATTCCGAGCGATCTGTTGCTGTGATCGTGATGTTCAGCTCCGATCCCGGGACCTTCACGGATGCGGATCGCAGCGCAGCACAGCATCTTGTCCCATCGCTCACGCTCGCGATTCGCATGGTTGCCCTCGGGATCGAACACGCCCAGAGGGAGTTCCACACGCGGATCATCAGCCAGGTCACGGCGGAAGCGATACGCGACGTGCCCGACGCCGGTTCGCTCTACCATCGGGTCGCTGGCTTGATCCATTCTGCCTTCGCCTACTACGACGTCGCCATCTTCGAGGTCGAGTGGGGTACGCAGGAGTTGATCCTGGCAGCCCATCGAGGCGACTACAGACCCTATCTCGACCTCGACTACCACCAGAGCGTTCACGTCGGCATCCTTGGGTATGCCTGCCGGTCTGGCAGGCCGTACCTCGCTTCGGATGTGCTGATCGATCCGCATTACTACAACGCCTTCCCGTCCGCCAACGCGATCCGCAGCGAACTCGCAATCCCCATCAAGCAGAATGACCTCGTTCTGGCGGTCTTGGAGGTGCAGAGCCAAGAGCCCGGGGCGTTCGATCGTTACGATGTGGAGTCGCTGGAGGTCCTCTGCCAGTTGCTTTCGCGCATCCGCGAGGCAGCCGAGGACTACGCCGAGATGAACCGCGTCAAGAACTTCAACTCGCAGATCCTCGACGCGGTACCGTCCTCGGTCGTCGTCCTCGACGAGACGTTCCATGTCGTCTACGCGAACGCGCAGTTCTGCGCCCTCCGGGAAACCGATCTCATCTCGATCCTGTTCCAGCCGGCAGATGCCGTGTTCCCTGCCCATGTCATGGAAGCCGGCGGACTACGCGAACTGCTCGAAAGCCTCGTCGGCGTGCAGGGGTGCGGGTTCCTCTCAGAGGTCAAGCTCCACGAGCACGTCGTGAGCCGCATCGTGGACATCCGCGTGTGCATGACGTGGGACGATCCGCCGCGCTATGTCTTAATACTGGACAACGTGACCGCGCGCGCGAACCAGGTCAAGCAACTGAAAATGCTCCAGTCCCTCGGACAGGAGCTGCAACGAACGCTCGACTTACAGTCGCTGCTGAGAGCGATCCTCACGTGCGTGACGGCAGGACCGGGCTTCGCACTCAACCGAGCTCGGATCTTCCTTCGGGACGAAAAGGACATGGTCCTGGAGGAGCGCCTGGACATCGGCACATCGGACCCCGAGGAAGCGCATCGCATCTGGGGCTCACTGGCAGAAAGACCGCTGGAGGACTATCTGCGCCATGCCCAAGAGGATGGCACGGTCTCTCAGGACGCCGTGAGGTTCACCGGTAGGAACCTGCGTATCCCGGTGTCGAAGGAGGAGCTCGACCAACTGCTGAGGGAATCGCGCCCGTTCGTCCTGATTCGCGGCGAAGAGCACCCGATGGAACTCGTTCGCTACCTGCGCAACCTGTCTGACGCTGACGAGGCGCTCATCATTCCCCTTTGTTCACGCAACGCCGTTCTCGGCATCATCCTCGCGGACAACCTCATCACGCGTGAGGCCATCAGCGATCGAACACTGGACACACTGGGTACGTTCGCTGTCCAAGCAGCGCTGGCGATCTCGAACGCTCGTGCCTATCGTCAGTTGGAGCAGGCGTTTACGGACTTGTCCATCGCTCGAGACAAGTTGTCGCAATCCGAGAAGCTGGCTATCATCGGTCAGATGGGAGCCAACGTCGCCCACGAGATCCGCAATCCGTTGGTCAGCATCGGCGGCTGGGCTCGCCGCATCGCCAAGACGACTGCCGAAGATGCGACTCGGGAGCGGATCGGCATCATCGTCCATGAGGTGGCGCGACTGGAAGCCATCCTCACCGAAGTCATGGACTTCGCCGCGCCCTTCTCGTTTTCGTTCCAGACCGTGCACCTGGAGCCGCTCGTCCGTCGAGTCGTGTCGCTCCTTGAGAACGCCGATGATCACGAGGGCACGGCTGCCATACGAATGAGCGTCGAGGCAGCGGACGGCGTTCCGGCGGTTCGTTGCGACCCGCGCCGGATCGAGCAGGTGCTGATCAACCTTGCGAAGAACGCCATGGAAGCCATGGGCGGCAGTGGCAAACTCGTCTTCGGCGTCAGCGCCGATGACGCCTACGTGTCGCTCGCCGTATCGGATACTGGTAGCGGCATTGCGCCGGAGGCGCTGGAAAAGCTCTTCGAGCCCTTCTTCACCACGAAACGCCATGGGACCGGACTCGGACTGATGATCACGCGGCGCATCATCGAGCACCACGGCGGACAGCTCGAGGCAGAGAGCGAGTCTGGACAGGGAACCACCTTCACCGTACGACTGCCACGCTTCGACGTCGTACTGGAACCCAACGAGTAACGGAGAGGGGAACCTCCCTATGGGCGCCTCGACTCTCCAACTTCTCATCGTCGAAGACGATCGCTCGATGGCACGGCTCTTGTTCGAGGAGTTCCAAGACGAGGGATACACGGTTCGCGTAGCCTACGGCGGGGATGATGCGCTACGTCAGATCCAGTCGGCGCGTCCCGATGTGGTCGTGCTGGACATCAACATGCCTGGCAAGGACGGCATCGAGACACTGAACCAGATCGCTGCGCTGGATCGGGCCCTGCCCGTGATCCTCCATACAGCCTATTCGGCATACCGAGAGAACTTCATGACGTGGTCCGCGATCGACTACGTCGTCAAGTCCAGCGACCTGTCCGCCCTGAAACAGGCTGTCGCCTCAGCCGTCGCCGGGAAGTTCTGAGAAGGGGCGAGCGAACCAACATGCCAGATGACCTTCTCGGCAAGACGATCGCGATGGTGCTCGCCGGCGGTCAAGGCGAGCGCCTCCATCCTTTGACGAAGGACCGCGCCAAACCGGCGGTTCCGTTCGGCGGTTCTTACCGCATCATCGACTTCACGTTGTCGAACTGCCTCAACTCCAGCCTGACCCAAATCTACCTGCTGACTCAATACCGGTCGGTGTCACTGCACCGCCATGTCCTGGTCGCCTGGAGCTCCTACTTCAATCCCGCATTGGGGCAGTTCATCAACTTAGTCCCGCCGCAGCAGAGGCCGACCGCAGCGTGGTACCGAGGCACCGCAGACGCCATCTACCAGAACATCTACCTGCTGGAGCAGGAGCGGCCTGAGTATGTCGTCGTCCTATCGGGCGATCACATCTACAAGATGGACTACGCGGCGATGCTGCGCGCCCATGTGGAAGCAGGGGCGTCACTGACGGTTGGGTGCATCGAAGTCCCTCGAGCCGAGGCATCTCGATTCGGTGTCATGCAGATCGATGCGAACCACCGGATCCTGAGCTTCGAGGAAAAGCCGCCGGACCCCAGCCCCATGCCAGGCAAGCCCGACATGGCGCTCGCATCGATGGGCATCTACGTCTTCAGCACTCGCGAACTGGTCCGAACGTTGATCGCCGATGCGCGGACCAGCTCGGCTCACGACTTCGGAAAGAACGTCATCCCGGCGCTGGTCGAGTCTGAGCAGATCGTCTTGGCGCATCCGTTCGTGGAACCGGGCAGCGACAGCGGAGGCTACTGGAAGGACATCGGGACACTGGACAGCTACTACGACGCCAACATGGACCTGGTTCGTCCAGAACCGCGATTCGATCTCTACGACGAGCGATGGCCCGTCCGGTTCTTTCAGCCGCCGCTCCCGCCCGCCAGGCTCTGCGATGCGCCCGGCTCCCCTGTGTCGGTCCGCAACTGCCTCTTCTCGCCAGGCAGCATCGTCAACGGCGCCCACATCGAACGGTCCATCGTGTCCGATCATGTGGTAGTGGAACCTGGAGCGGAAGTCCGCGACTCGCTGCTGCTCGAGAACGTCCGCATCGGTAGCGGCGCTCGCGTCGAACGCGCCATCATCGACAAGGATGTCCAGGTTCCCCCAGGCGACGTGATCGGCGTCGATCGCGAACGCGATCGCGCTCGGTTCCGCGTGACCGATGAGGGCATCGTCGTCATTCCCAAGGGAATGCTCCTATCGTAGGCGCTCGCCAACCGCAGAGACGCACCGTGCAAGCCAAGACAGCGTTCGACGATCTCGTGTTCGGTGTGTCCGGGTTCCGGGCAATCGTGGGTCGCTCATTCGAGCCATGGACCATCACGCGACTGGCGCTGGCGTTCGCCCAGGTCGTGCAGTACCAAGGCGGCTCTCGCGTCGTCTTGGGCCGCGACACACGACCGTCTGGTGAGATGGCGCGGCTCGCGGCGAGCTCAGCCCTCACAGCATGCGGACTGGAGGTGATCGACGTCGGCGTGGCGCCGACCCCGACCGTTCTCCACGCTTGCGCGACGTACGACGCGGATGGATGCCTGACCATCACCGCGAGCCACAACCCCGCTGAATGGAACGGCATCGAGCTGGCGCTGCGGCGCGGAAGACTTCTCTCTGCCGAAGACCGCGACCGATTGGGCGCGCTGTTCGCCGATCCGCAGCCGTCGCTGGCGCCGTGGGACGCGGTCGGACATGTCTACGCTCGCGACGATGCCGTTTCCCTTCACATCGACCGGATCCTGGCGATGGGGGAAGTCGAGGTGGCAGCCATCCGTGGGCGACGCCCCGTGGTCTCCATCGATGCGTGCAATGGCGCTGGATCCCTGATCAGCCCAAGACTGCTGCAAACGCTCGGATGCGATGTGGTTCGTATTCATTGCGAACCCACTGGACGGTTCCCAAGGAGCCCGGAACCCAGTGCCGAGAACCTCAGCGATCTTTGCGCTGCCGTCCGCGAGTCCGGCGCGGATGTCGGATTCGCCCACGACGTGGATGCCGACCGCCTCGTGGTCGTCGATGAGACCGGCAAGCCGCTCCCAGAGGAATACACCTTTGCCTTCGCCGCGGACGTCGTTCTCGGTCGTACGCGACGTCCATTGGTGACGACGGTCGTCACTGGCGGGTTGCTCGACGACGTCGCCAAGGATCACGGCGTATCGGTCGTTAGAACGGCGGTAGGCGTCGGCAATGTCGTCGATGCCATGCGCCGGCACGATGCTTCCATCGGGGGAGAGAGCACTGGGGGAGTCGTACTGCCGGGAACGCACCTCACGACCGATGGCATCGCGGCGATTGCCGTGATTCTGAGCGGGCTCGCGCGGAACGGGGCGACCGTATCCGAATGGTCTCGGCGCTGGAGACGTCACTACATGAGGCGATCGAAGATCGAGCTTGCGGATCGGAGCCTGTCGCCGCTGGTTCTGGATCGCCTGTCAAGCATGTATCCCGATGCGACGATAGAGCGTATAGACGGGGTGAGATTCCTACTGGGCGAGGAATGGGTGTCTGTACGTCCGTCCGGCACCGAGCCGGTTCTGCGCGTGTTCGCGGAGTCGCCGGACGAAGCCCGGGCTGAGTCGCTGGTGAGACAGGCTATCGAGCGCGTTGAGTCGGCGGTGGGTTCGCTGGAGCCGACGAAAGGTGATACGGAATGAAGCCGCTGCGCATCGTGTGCATCGGCGGCGGCACAGGGCTGTCGACGCTCTTACGCGGGATCAAGCAGTTCGTCGCGAGCGGCTCGATGGATTGTCAGGCGTTCGATATGGATGGCTTGACCGCCATCGTCTCCGTGTCCGACGACGGAGGCAGTTCGGGCAAACTCATCGACGAGTTCGGCGTTCTGCCGCCCGGAGACATTCGCAACTGCCTCGCCGCTCTCGCCGCCGAAGACGAGATCATGAGCCGGCTCTTCGAGCACCGCTTCGAGAGCAACGGCGCGCTTCGAGGGCACAGCGTCGGCAACCTCCTTCTCATCGCTCTGACGCACATCTTCGGCACATTTCCTCACGCGATCCAAGCGGCATCGCGGGTTCTCGCCGTACGTGGGAGAATCCTACCCGTGTCACTGGACCCGACGATGCTCTGCGCTGAGCTGGTTGACGGTACCATCGTCCGAGGCGAATCGTCGATCCCGCGCCGGTCCAATCGCTCGCCCATCCGACGTGTGTTCCTTGCCCGCAGGACTGAGAACGGACACCGAGACGGCACGCCCGAACACGAGGCGTCGGCTCCGATGGCGATCCGAGCGCTCCCCGAGGCAGCCGAGGCGATTCTGGGAGCCGAGGCGGTCGTCATCGGTCCCGGCAGCTTGTTTACCAGTATTCTCCCGAACGTGGCTGTGCCGGAAATCGCCGACGCCCTGAAGCGAACGCAAGCCGTCAAGATCTTCGTCTGCAACGTGATGGCAGAGCCGGGCGAGACGGACGGGTACTCGGTCGCAGACCATGTCCAGGCGATCCGACGGCACGCAGACTTCGACCTGGACTACGTGCTCGCAAACTCGAGGCTCGCGTCCGACGATGTGGTCAAGAGGTACCTGCGGGCGGAGCTCCTCGAGACCTACCGCCGGCTGGAGTCTCAGGCGTTGGGCGTGTGGCGACAGCTCGACAAGGACGATGAGTTCAACCGATCGTTTTCGGACCTGGTCGACAATATGCACCAGGTCGTCGACACGTTGTCCGACACGGTTGATCGAGCTCGCGTGCAAGTGCTGTTCCGCCCGGGATTCGACGACGTCTCCCCGGCAGAACTCTACGAAGAAGACCTCATCTGCGAGCAGGAGATCCGCGAGCGCAACACGACACTGCGCGTGATTCGCCACGACCCTCCGAAGCTGGCGGGAGCCATCGTTCGCCTGCTCAAGCGCCACTACAACGGGGAGCATCACCCCCATTGACGGCATCTGCCACCCCAACGGACGCGCCGTCGGCTCTTGAGGACCGGGTCACGTCCGTCCTCGGGCTCGACGTGCGCGTCGCCGCTCCTGAGCTCGCATCCGCCTTCCACGACGCCACACGCCAACTAGCTGGGCACGCTCCCGACTCGGAGATGCTGCGACGCCGGTTGTCGCCGCAATGGGTCGTGCTCGCAGCCGGCATGGGCAAGAGGATCGACCCGACAGGTCGCCTCAACAAGAACCTGGACATCTGGTTCGGTGGGGCGAACACACTCCAGCTCGCCTGCGGGCGTTTGCCCGGTGCCTATCCACCCATCCTGGTCATCAGCCCGGACATGGCAAGGCGTTTCTTGCGTCCCGATGTCTCGACCGATCAGCCGCTGACGGGCGCCATCCCGGACGACTGGATCGACGATGACGCGCGCCGTCACTATCTCGTCGAGGGCGCTCAGATCGCTGTCCAGCCTGTCCCTAACGGCACGGGAGGCGCTCTGCGCGCCGCAGCCGCCCTCCTCGAGACTCTCGACTGCGACTGGATCGGCGTCGCCTTCGGCGATGAGCCTTTCCTCGAACCGGGGCTCTACGCCCAAACGTTGGCTGCCCATATGATCGCGGGAGCCGACGCGACGCTGTGCGGCAAGAAGCCTGATGCGGTTGTCGACAAGGGCGGACTGTTCTTCGACGCGGAGGGTCGCTTTGCCGGCACCAAGGAATGGTACGACATGTCCCCCGACGAGCAGGCATGGATGCGCCAGCGCCTCGCAGAGGGAAGGGCTGTCACCAACACGGGGATCTCGATTCTGTCACGCCGCGAATCGCTGTCGAGGTTGGACCGGCTGCGACCCCACAAAGATGGAACCGAGCTGCACCATGTGGACCTCTTCCGCGTGTTCTACGACGACGGACTGAGGACACACGTCCACGTGTACGAGGGAGACATACGTTCCGGCGTGAACCGCTGGGAGAACGTCGTCGTAGGACAGTCGTATCTCCTCGACAGAGACCGGCAGGACCTGCTGCGCGCTGGCGTGCGACTGGCTCCGAACGCCTGGGTGACGTTTGACGGCAGCGCTGCCGAGTACCTCGCCGAAGGTCGGATCGGCGTCGGGTGCTACCTGTCGGGCTGCGTGCATCTGGGTCGGGCGACGCGGGTCGGCAGCTACGTCACCCTTGAGGACACGACCCTCGAAGGAATCGTCGACATCGGCACTCGCGCCCGGCTGGCGGGAGTCGAAGCGCACAACGTGACCGTCCACGGAGCCGACGATCCGACTCCGCTGGGATCGCCCGTACGGCTCCTGTCGGCTCTCACCGAGATCGTCGG
>VGLH01000047.1 GCA_016866785.1 Candidatus Poribacteria bacterium | reverse complement strand
TCTCTCATTCGACATCGTGAACCTGCAGGCGCAGCGAGAGGGAGCCCTGGGTGGCGACGGATCGTATCTGCTCTCGGCGCGACGCGGCTACGTCGATTGGCTCCTCGCGCTGATCGACCGAATCAGTCCGCTCGAAGAGAAGTTCCGTCCTCGGTTCTTCGACACGTTTGGGAAGGTCGAGTTGCCGCTGGGCTCCGACGACACCTTGACCGCATACGCCCTCTACGCACGAGACACGAACGAGATCGACAAGCTGGGCAGGATCGACGATCTGCGCTCGACCTACGACAGCCTGACGCTGGGAGCGCGTTGGCGGCGCACGTTGGACGCCGCTTCCGAAGTCGATGTGACTCCGTATGGCAGCCTGCTTCAGCGCGACCGCCGTGAAGGCGAGCAATGGGACATCCGCGATGTGCAGCGGGCGGGCGTCCGGGTCGACTACTCTCGCCGGTTGGCACGAGGTCACACGCCAGGAGCCGGCGTCGATCTGGCGTGGGCTCACGGCGACTACGACTACCTGGAGACGACCGATCCGTTCCCAGAGCTCGAAGCGACATCGGCACCGATCCGTGTGGAGGCTGATGTCCGCAGCATCGTCGCGACTGCCTATGCCGAAGACAACTGGCAGATCGGGAGGGACATCGGGCTCGTATGGGGCGGGCGAGTGCTCGCAGGCTCCGGTGCGTCGGCGACAATCAGTCCGAGGATCGCGGCAGCCTGGCGCGCAGCGACTCCACTGACGCTGCGCGTGGCATGGGGGCGCTACATCCAGCCTGTCGATGCGTCCAACCTGCCGGTCGAAGGCGGCATTACGGAATCCCAGGCACCGGAGCGCGCGTCGCACGCGATTGCCGGAGCCGAATGGAGCGTAGGGCGTCATGCCACGGTTCGCGCGGAAGCCTACGCGAAGGAGTACCGCGATCTCGTCGGTCGCGTTCGCGACGTCGGCAGGAAGTCCAGCTTCGTCTTGCTGCCGTTGCCGACGTCAGGAAGGGCGTATGGGGGAGAGATGCTGGTGCAACGCGCTACCGGGAGCGCATCGTTCTCCGGCGGGTACGCGCTGTCCGTTGCGCGGGTCCGTCGCCGAGAGCGCGAGGTTCCTCGCGACTTCGATCAACGCCACAGCGTCGTCGCCAACGGTTCCTGGCATCTGTCGGACTCCCTCGCGCTGAACGCTGGATGGCGGTTCCACACAGGCACTCCGCTGACGCCCGTGGCGTTCGTCCCGTCCGACGATCCGGCGAAGCCCGTGCCTGTGCTTGGGGATGAGAACTCCGAGAGGACGCCGTCATTCCACAGCCTGGACGTCCGGTTGACCAAGCAGTTCAAGTGGACCACGTGGCAGATGACGGCGTACGTGCAGGTGATGAACGCCTACTTTCGGAACAACGTGCAGGAGTACTCCTATGACCCCGAGCAGGGGTTTGCGCAGGTCGAGGAGTCGTTCCTGCCGTTCACGCCGACGTTCGGATTGATCGCGTCGTTCTAGCAGCCGCCGGAGGCGGCAGACGATGTGGAAGTACGCCCGGACGGACTCGAACCGCCGACCAAGAGTTTAGGAAACTCCTGCTCTGCTCCGCAAACCCGCGACGTTGCTGGGTTCCTGTGCCTTCCCTTCGCCGAATGTCCCAAGATTGACCCAAGAATGTCCCAACGCTTTCCCCAAACGACGTAGACACACTACGCCTTTGGGTCGCCTGACACAAGGGCTGTCTCAAGGCGAACCGTCCGCGCTCCGCTTCGTCGTCACCTTCAGTCGCCCCGTCATGGCTTGCGGCACGACCGTCCGACGGATGCGGGCGAAGTCGCTCGCCATGCGTTGGGGCGTCGAGAAAGCCCATTGCGGGTAGGCGTCGTTCCAAGCCACGTGGGCGGCTCTCCATCCGCCGACCGGGCGGGACTTGCCGGAGTCGTCGAGTCGCCGCGTGACGAACAGCACGAACGCGGCGTTTCGCTCGTTCATACCCCGGAGTTCCCGCGCCCCGCCTTTTTTGTAGGCGTCGCTACGGAGCGTGGGCGGGTCGGTGTGTGCCTGTTCCCGCGCCCCGCGTGCGTAGGCGTCGCGTCGAAGGCTGCAATAGGCGGCAGCGACTTCCTCTGCGGATACCCATGTTGGGATGCGAAGGCTGATCGTGTTCCTCGTCGGGTCGCTCTGTACGTGGATCGTCCCCGCTATGCCGGCAGCGAGAGGCTCCACGTCGGCGAGGACGAACCTGACGGCGGCGGGTTCGCTCCAATCGAACCGTTCCGCGAGGGCGTCGGCGAGACCCTTCAAGCGTTTCAACGCGCCGTTTCCCGCTGGAACGCTGCCCTCCCAACCGTCGTCGTGCGGATAGGCGAGCCATGCGGTACGGGGACGCGCGTCCCATCTGGCGCGTCCTTCGAGCCAGCCGCGAACCGCTTCGGGTTCCAGCAACGTCCCGCCGAGTTCTTCGGCGCGGAACGCCTGAACTTCCGGCAGACACCGGGCTTCCCAAGCGCGGAGCGCGGAGACGACGGCGGTGCGGTGTCCAGCCGCGCCTTTCGGCTTCGTCTGGACTGCTTCCGACCGGACGGACGGGCGGGGGATGTCTTCAAGCTTTCGTATCCGCTTCAAGGCGACGTCGATGGCTTCCTTGAGGTCGGCGTCGCAGGACGCGTCAAGCACTTCGGCGACGTAACCGTCCTCCTGCAACAGCCTCCAGACGGCATCGATGACGGGATGGCGAAGTCGGCGTTCCACGAGAGCGCGAACGTCGTCGTCGGTTCCGAGTTTACGCATTGCCGACCCCTTTCGACTCATATGCTAGCCTGAGTATGATCCGGCGTCAAGGGCGGCGTCGGCGCGAAACAAGGGGATTCTAATGCAGACACTTCGAGGTCTCCGGCGCATCGCCGGGTGGAGTCAGCAACGGCTAGGCGGCGTGGCGCGCGTCACGGCGTATGCCGTCTCCATGATCGAACGCGGACGGATGACGCCCTCCATCGGGCAGGCGACGCGGATCGCGGACGCGCTCGGCGTGGATCCGCGCCTTGTCAAGGAGTTGGCGGGGGCGTTCGCCGAGAAGGAGCCGGGCGATGCGTAGGCGGCTTCTCTTCAACCGCGACGGGCGGCAGGTCGCGTCCTTGACCGACCTGCGGGACGGGCGGCGGCGGTACGATCGGTTCCGCGTCGATCCGGCGCGCGACCTTCTGCGCCGCTGGAACGGGTACGCAATCGATGAAGCCCATCTGCGCCAGATGGCAGACGGCGACACCGTGCGACTGACGTTCACCAACGGCGAGACGCTCTCCACGACGGCGGGCGACTTCCGGCGGCATGGCACGCTGTTCGACTTCCAGCGGGGGCGGCAGGTGTGCTTGTCGCTAGCCTACTGGCGCGCCAGTGGCGAGGCGACGGCGGACGGCGCTGAACAGTTGGCGTTCGCGCTGGACATGGGAGGCTGACCGATGCTCCTGACGAAGCAAGCAGACCGGGGCGAATGGACGGCGGGGACGCACCGCGTCCGATTCGCCGATGTCACCGTGATCGGACGGGACTTCGGGCGCGGGGCGCAAACCGCGCTCCGGCTCGGATGCTGGACGCTCACGCCCGATGCGCGAAAGGTAGGCTGACGATGATGCTCCGCAAGCAGAGCGGCGCGGACGGATTCGATTCGGGAACGCATCGCGTTCGCCTCGTCGCGGTCGAGGAGGTCGAGCACGATTTCAACGACGGGAAGGGGCTTCAGACGCGCGCAATCTGGACATTCGAGGGCGCGGATGATCCGTCGCGTCAGGTGCGGGGATTCAGCGGCATCCGGCTGACGGCGAACTCGCGTCTCGCGGCGTTCGTCACGGCGATTGTGGGCGTCGGATTCGACCGCCTGCCCGATGCGCTCGACGTGGAGCGGCTCGTCGGGCGGACGGCAATCGCTCAGGTGGAAACGACGCCCGAAGGGCGCGCGAGGATTGTCGCGCTCGTCGCTGACGTGGCGAAGGCGACGGCTCCGAAGCCGCGCTCCCTGTCGCCCGACCGAGAAGATGCAATCGCGCGGTCGGAACGGGCGGGTTCGTCTGAGCATGACGATCTTGAGGTCGGCGAAGACGACATCCCGTTCTGAGTCTGCGCGGGCGCGGGGCATCCGGGCTCCGTGCCCATTTTCATACGAAAGGGCGTTCCATGGCGCAAGTCGAAAGTGCGACGCACGCGGCAATCTGTCAAGCGGCGTTAGGCTACGTGCGGCAGGGGTTCGCCGTTCTGCCGGTCTTCGGCAAGCGTCCGGCGGTTCGTTCCTGGACGGCGTTCCGACAGACGGCGCCGACCTCGGAGCGCGTCGCGGCGTGGTATGCCGGCTCCGCATCCGACCTGACCGAGGAGGCGCGCGAACACGTCGAGGCGGGCGGCGCGTTGGGCGTTGGCATCATCCTCGGCTCCGTCTCCGGGCTGCTGGTGGTCGATCGCGACCCGCGAAACGACCGCGACGGCGCGGGCGAGCGTTGGCGGCGTTCCATGCCCTTCCCAGCGACGGCGAGGGCGGACAGCGGCGGCGGCGGGGTGCACCTCTACTTTCGGCTTCCGACAGGCTTTCAGGGCAAGGGTAAGGCTGCCCCAGCGGCGGGCGTCGAGGTTCTGAGCGACGGGCACTACGTCGTGGCTCCGCCGTCGGCGCATCCGTCGGGAGGCGTCTACACTTGGCGGCGTCCGTTGAGCCGGATCGCCGACGCGCCCGACAGCCTGCTCGCCCTGCTGACGCCCGACGATCCGACGCCCGACGAACCCCGCGCCGTCCCGACGCTCGCGCCGTCCACTGACGCATCAGGCGACGCGCTCCATGCGTACGCGGCAAGGGCTCTCCAAGAGGAGACCGATCGCGTCCGTGCCGCACCGGAGGGCGAACGCAACGACACGCTCAATCGCGCGGCGCACTCCCTCGGAAAGCTCGTCGGCGCGTCCGCGCTGGATCGCGCCGAAGTCGAGCGGGAACTTCTCGCGGCGGCGACGGCGTGCGGACTGCCGGCAAGCGAGGCGAAGGCGACGATTCGCAGCGGACTGAACGCGGGCGCGTCCGATCCGCGCGACTTGTCGCAGGTCGGGCGAACCAAGTTGCTCGTCTTGCCCTCGGCGCGGGGCGGTGGAGGGCGCGACGGCGAACCCGTGGGCGTGAAGCCGGACGTCAAGGAGGAGGGTGTCATTATGATGAACGACGTGTCCGAGTTCTACGGCTCGGTCGCGTGGCTTTGGGCTGATCGCATCCCAGCGGGACATGTGACGTTGATCGTCGGCGAGACCGGCGTCGGCAAGTCGCACCTCGCGGCGCATCTGATCGCGGCGATCGCCGGAGCGCAACCCTTTCCCGACGGTTCGCGCGCGCCGAAGACGGGGCGCGTCCTGCTCATTGAGACTGAGGATTTTCGCGGCGCGTACGCCCAACGGCTTCGCGCGCTCCGCGTTCCCGAAGACGCGATCCTTCTGCCAGCGGGCGATAGGACGGAGCCGACGTACGTTCCCAACCTGCTCCGGGATGAACAGATGATCGAGCGGATCGCTTCGCGGCACGAGGTCGCGGCAATCCTCGTCGATTCGCTGTCGGGTGGGCATTCGCTGGATGAAAACACGGCGGACATGCGGCGCGTCCTGCAAACGTTGACGGCTCTCGCCGGGAAGGTGGGCGTCCCAGTGATCGCCGTCCATCACTTGCGCAAGCGAAGCGTCCACGAACCGGTAGGCGTCTCGCTCGACCGGATTCGCGGGTCGAGCGTCATCGCGCAGTTCTGCCGCTCCGTCATCGCGCTGTGGGTTCCCGACGCCGATTCGGGAACCGTCCGCGCCGATTGCGTGAAGGCTTCCTTCTGCCCGAAGCCGCTGCCCTTCGCGTTCGACATCCTGCAGGAGGGTCTTGCGTTCGTCCCGGTTCCAGAAGAACCGCGTCCGAGGACGGCGCGAGACGACGCCGTTGACTTCCTGCGACTTGAACTTGCGGGCGGCGGCAAGACGAGGGTGGAACTGGTCGCGCTGGCTGGGGACGTGGGTATCGCCGCTCGTACGCTTGATCGCGCCAAGCTTTCCATCGGGGTTCGCGTCGAGGATGGGCGATGGACGTTGCCAACCTGATACCCCTTGGCAACGTGGCAATCGTGGCAACGTGGCAAAGTTTGCCAGCTTTGCCAGCTTTGCCAGCTTTGCCACCTTTGCCAACTTCGCCACCTTTGCCAGCTTCGCCACCTTTGCCACCTTTGCCACTTCGCCAGCTTTGCCACTTCGCCAGCTTTGCCACTTCGCCACTTGCCAACGACTCCTATTAGGAGGAGGGCTACCCATGGAACCCACTGGAACGCCCGATCCTCTGACCTTCGGCGAAGCCGCCCGACTCGTCGCTTCGGAGGTCGCCGACCTGCTGGAACGCAAGCGTCAGGACTACGGCGCGGCAAGCATCCTGAACGCGCCCTTCGGATCGGAAGCGTTCCTTCTGACGATGGCGTGGAACAAGGTCGCCCGTCTCGGGCACTTGTTGGCAAGCCACAAGGAACCGCTGAACGAATCCGTCGCGGATTCATGGCGCGATCTTGCCGGGTATGCGATCCTTGGGCTGCTGCTGGAACGCGGTTGCCTTGCCTTGCCGCTGTCGAATGAGGAAAACCCCGATGGGAGGCAGTAACATGCTCCACGTCAAGAGTCGGTCGGTGACCCGCAAGGCGGTTGCCGCGCAACGGCGTTCGCTGGGCTGGACGCAACGGCAAGCCGCCGAAGCCGCCGGCTGTTCGGTGCGTGCGTTGAGCGTGTGGGAAACGGACGGCGACCCCGACTATGCGCGGTATCGTCGTCAGTACGACGCGGCTTTGCTTCGGGAACTCTGGGCGGAATCGATTGCGGTTCTTCGCAGTCTGCTTTCCAGCGAGTCGGAGCGCGTGCGCGTCGCGGCGGCGAGCCGGATATTGACGGCGTGCGAGAGTGCCCTTGCCGCCGAAGCGACCTGTCCCGTCAACCCAGAGGACGGCAGACTCACGCTGGACATGATCCTGCGTCTGCCCAGTCCCGATATCACGGACGAGGACGCGCCGAAGGTCTGACCCTCGACCTTGGGGCGCAGGCTTCCGGCGCGTCCTGGGGCATCCTAGGCGTCCGGCTTCGTGGCTCTAGGCAGGATGTAGACGGTGCGGTCGCCCTTCCGTTCCGTCTGCGCTTCGCGGCTGACTGACCCAAGATTGACCCAAAGGCTTGCCGGACGGAGCGTGACCGTCGGCTTCCGTCATGCGCGCTCCCTTCCCTCGGCGCGCTTCCCCAAAGCCCATTGGAACCGCTCCGACAGACGTTCCACGTACGGGCGCAACGCTTCGATGTCCTGATGCACGTATCGACTCGTGACGGACTGCCCGACGTGACACAGCAGACGCCCGACCTGCTGTTCCGTCGCGCCGTCCATCGCCAGTTGGGACGCGAAGAAGTGGCGGCAATCGTACGGAACCGCCCAAAGGCAACCCGCCTCCTTGGCGAGACGTGTCCACGCCTTCTTGATCGATCCGTAGGGCTTACTGGCGTCCCTCGGCGACGGGAACACGTACGGGGACGCGCTTCCCATCGAGCGGCGCGCGATGATGTCGAGGACAAGCCCCGACGCGGGAACGACTGCCCAACGCGCGTTCTTCATCCGTTCAGGCGGCAGTTGGCATGTCCCATCGCGGACTTCGTCGAACCGCAAGCCGTAGACGTTACTGGGACGCAAGCCGGACAGACCGAGGACGGTCACGATGTCCCGCGCGTCGCCCCTTGCCGCGTCCACGATGCGAACGAAGTCGCTCATGTTGAGGACGCGCATCCGGCGGTTGTCGAACTTGACGCCCTTGACGCGCGCCAGCGGGTTCGCGTCGAGAAGCCCCATGTCAACGGCGAGGTTCATGGCTTGCTTGAACTTCTGAAGTCGGTTCCTTCGCGTTTGCGGCGCGGTCGCGTCGGACGCGATCAAGGCTTCGCCGTGCTCCTTCCGAACGTCCGCGATGCGAAGGTTGGAATGCCTTGCGTCGAGGAATCGGACAATCGCGGCGACGCAACGCTCCGTATAGACGAAGCTGCGAAGCCGTCTTTGCGAGTCGAGAAACGCGCCGGTCAGGAACTCCCGGACGGTCGGATTCTCGCTCGCTTCCTTTCGGTCGGCTAGGTCGGCGAGCAGGGCGTCGAACAGGATGAGGGCGCGGTTCCGGTCGGTTCCGAGGTTGCGCCGGACGCGCTTCCCATCGGGCAGTTTGATGTCGGCGAGGTATTCGCCGGCTTCGGTGCGGAACAAGCCGGAAGCGGCGCGATGTGGCAACAGGCGGACGGGTTCTCTCGATAGGCGTGGCATGACGGCTCCCCTACGGTTGGCTTGCTGTCCATGCCGTTGGGAAGCTTCGGGACGGCTGCGACGGCTGACCCAAGACTGACCCAAGATTGACCCAAGGGCGTCTTTCTTTGGGTCAATCTTGGGACATTCCTGCCATTTTGACCGGTCTTCGCGCCGTCCATCGGGGTTGTCGGAGGGCTGGGAATCCAGTATCGGTGCGGGTTTTGGCTGGTACGCCCGGACGGACTCGAACCGCCGACCAAGAGTTTAGGAAACTCCTGCTCTATCCACCTGAGCTACGGGCGCGCATATCGCGTTCCATTGTACGGCGGCAGGATGAGACTGTCAAACTCGTCCGCAGCCCAGCGCCCGGACGTCGACGCCTTGACCGCCTGAGCCCCGGCATCGTAGACTGGTGCGCCGAGGCGACCCGCACTTGGAGCTGCTCGCCACATGACCTTCACAGTCCGTCTGGGGCAGTCTGCCCCAGTGCTCGGGGATGTCGAACGCAATCTCGAGGCGATCCTGCGTCTTGCCTCGGAAGCCGCCGATGACGGCGCGGACCTCTTGGTGCTCCCTGAGCTCGCCCTGACGGGCTACACGCTCAAAGACATGGTTCCAGCGGTCGCGCAGCGCATCGACTCGCCCGCGATGGACCGGCTGCGCGAGGCGAGCCGCGATGTCGCACTGGTCATGGGCTTCGTCGAGGAGTCCGACGACTATCGGTACTACAACGCGGTCGGCTACTTCGAGTCCGGAGAGCTCCTACACGTCCACCGAAAGGTCTACCTGCCGACGTACGGCATGTTCGACGAGTACCGCTATATGGCGGCAGGTGAGAGGATTCGCGCCTTCGACAGCCGACTCGGACGCGTTGCCATGCTGATCTGCGAAGATGTGTGGCATCCGTCCGCTGCGTATATCGCGTCGCAAGACGGCGCGACGCTTCTCATCAACGTCGCGTGCAGCCCGGCGCGTGGCACGCAGGACGCGCTCCATCTCTACAGCTCGCACGCCTGGCAGACGCTGAACCGGATGTACGCCCACTTCTTCACGCAGCACGTCGTTTTCGTGAACCGCGTGGGATACGAAGACGGCGTCGGCTTCTGGGGCGGCTCCGAGGTCGTGGGCCCGGAAGGCGACGTGCTCGTCCGGGGACCTCTGTTCGAGGAATGCTCCATCTCCGCCACGATATCCGCTCAGACTGTCCGGCGCGCCCGCATCGCGTCGCCATTCCTGCGCGACGAGCGCCTGGACCTGACGCTTCGCGAGCTCGAACGGATCCAGCGGCGAAGGATCGGTTGAGCATGGACGATGCTTGTGCGCCGCAGACTGATGGGGAACGCGATCCCCTCCAGTTGAACCCCCACATCGCGCTAACGCTTCTCGAGGGGTTCATTGCTAACGAGGTACGCAAGACCGGTTTGTCACGGGTCGTCGTCGGGCTGTCCGGCGGAATCGACTCCGCCGTCTCGACGTTCCTCGCCGCGCGCGCTTTGGGTTCCGACAACGTCTGCGCCGTTATGATGCCTTACGAGGCGAGCAGCCCTGCCAGCCTCGCCGACGCCCAGAGCGTCGTCGATTCCCTCGGTATCGATCACATGACCGTGGCCATCACGGAACAGGTTGACGCCTACTTCGCGAAGTTCCCGGACATGAGCCGTCTCCGACGCGCGAACAAGATGGCGCGAGAACGCATGACCATCCTGTTCGACCAGTCGCTGGCGCAGAGCGCACTGGTTCTGGGCACGAGCAACAAGACGGAGCTCCTGCTCGGCTACGGAACGATCTACGGGGACATGGCGTCTGCGCTGAACCCCATCGGCGACCTCTACAAGACCCAGGTATGGCAACTCGCTCGGGAGATGGGCGTCCCCAACGAGGTCATCAAGAAGCCGCCGACCGCCGATTTGTGGCCCGGACAGACGGACGAGACGGAGCTCGGGTTCACCTATGCCAAGGTCGACCGGCTGCTGTACCACATGGTGGATCGGCGGTACTCGACGGCGGAGCTCGTCGAACTGGGCTTTGCGCCGGACTTCGTCGCGCTCGTATCGCGACGCGTGCGCGACTCGCAGTTCAAGCGGAGACTGCCTTTGATCGCGAAGGTCTCCACGCGCACCATCGACCGCGATTTCCGCTACCCGAGGGACTGGGGCAAGTGACTGAGCGTGTCGGTACGCTCTACGTCGTCTCGACGCCCATCGGGAACCTCGGCGACATGACGTTTCGTGCTGTGGACACGCTTCGCGCCGTCGTCCTGATCGCAGCGGAGGACACCCGGCATACGAGCAAGCTCCTGTCGCACTACGCGATCTCGACCCCGGTCACGAGCTACTACGAACACAACCAGGCGCGGCGAGCGCCGGAGCTCGTGCGCCGTCTCGTCGACGGCGACGACATCGCCTTGGTCTCGGACTCCGGCACGCCCGGCATCTCCGATCCCGGGTACGTGCTGATCGCACGAGCGTTGTCCGAAGGCGTCCCGATTGTCACGATTCCGGGCGCTTGCGCTCTCGTTGCTGCGGCTTCAGTTTCGGGTCTCCCGCTCCACGAGTTCCTGTTCGCCGGATTCTGTTCCCCGAAGTCGGGCAGACGACGTTCGCGCTTCGAGTCGCTGTGCGACACGCCATCGACGCTCATCTTCTACGAATCTCCCCACCGACTCGTCGCGTTCCTGCGCGACGCCTGCGACGTGTTCGGCGACCGTCAAGCCGTCGCCGCGCGCGAGCTGACGAAGGTGCACGAGGAGACGCTCAGAGCTCCGCTCAGCGACCTGCTGGCGCACTTCGAGGCGCACGCGCCACGCGGCGAGTTCACGATCCTCATCGCAGGCAGAGAAGGACGAGTTGTCGCTCAGGATGACGGATCGGACTCGGGGGAGGGCTTCCGTCGTCGCACCACACGCGGGGGACGTCGAGAGAGAGTCCTGACGAGCTCCGACGCGGCTGACTCGTAGGTACGGAACGGATCTGGCATCGCGATGACCTCGCCGTTCTCGAGGTAGACGACGTCCCAATCGACCACACAGAGCGCGTTCTTCTGCGCCAACCGCCGCATGGTGGCTGATCTGCCGTACGCTCTCGTGTCGGGGGGCGGATCGGTGACCGCAGCCTCGACCGCCCGTTCCGTGACCACGGTGCGCATGAGCCCTTGCGCGACGAGATCGTGGTACAGGCTCTTGCTGGGGTCGGTCTTGTGGTACTCCAAGTCGATGCTGAGCAACCACGGGTCGTCCCAAGGCACGCCTTCCGACTCGACGAAGGCGTCCAGCAGCCACTTCTTGGCGACCCAGTCGAGACGATCCTTGAGCTCCATCGGGTCGCGGGCGAGGGCTCCGAGAGTTGACCCCCACTCGTCGATCACCCAGTCCATCTCCTTCGATACGCCGCGCAGATGCCGGTCAGCCAGCGCGTAGTACACGCCCTGGATCTCGACCGCTGAGATCGTCCTGCCGCTCTCGGTCTCCACGGTCCACCGGTACGACGTATCGCGCGAAATATGGCGCAGTGCGTGCACCGGATCGACCAGATCGAGTCCACGCGGCGCCCTGCCTTCTTCGATGAGCGTCGTGACGAGCGCGGTGGTTCCGATACGCAGCGCTGCCGCGTACTCGGACATGTTGGCGTCGCCGATCAGCAGATGGATCCGGCGGAACCGGTTGGCGTCGGCGAGCGGCTCGTCGCGCGTGTTGATGATGGCGCGGCTGAACTGGATCCACTGGTAGGCGTCGGTGACGATGTGGTCCGAGCGCTGCGATATCTGGTAGGGCACATCGTCGGTGACACGTGTGGTATAGCGCCGGATCGGTCGTCGCGGATGGTCGATGACCGTTTCCTCGTGGTAGCCCACGCGCCCGGCGCCGGCGAATATCTGTCGCGTGATGAGGAACGGGAGCAGCGCCGGAATGACTACCTTGTAGAACGGAGCCTCGCGGCGCATCAGGTAGTTCTCGTGGTAGCCGAAGGTCGCGCCAGTGAGGTGATCGACGTTGTTCTTGAGGAAGCTGATGTCGTCGCGCAGTCCGAGGTTGTCGAGCGCCTCGACGACCATCCGGTCCCCCGCCTGCTCGTATGCGAGAACGTCCCAGAGCGAGATGCACTCGGGCGTGGCGTACTCGACATGACCCATGTCGATGTAGAGACGACCGCCGTTGAACAGGAAGCCGCCATTCCCCGGCGGCTCGCCCCAATCTCGGTGATGGACGTCGAGCATGCCGATACGGCGTGTGCCGAACAGAAAGTCCTTGACCAGCAGCGAGAACGTGTCGGGCGTCGCCTCGGAGACGAACTCGTCCGACTCGATCAGGCAGCCGTATTCGACTTCCGTTCCGATGATTCGGTCCGCCATGCGTCACCTCTAGCGCGATGGCGACTGGAACTCACGTGATCTAGCTCGCGTTGAGGATTGCGAGCTCCTCTTCCGTGACGCGACGGTACTTCGCCTTGCCGGACAGCGTTGTATCGAGAACGGCAGCCTCGAACGACATGGACTCCCGCGCCTCTGCCAGCGCGTCGGCGACGTTGCGATCCGTCGGCATCGGCGGTTCCTCGTATTCGTAGTCCTTGGTCGCGACGTGGTAGCCCACCGCCCACGCCCGTGCGGCTTCCATGAGCACGTCGCTCAGAGTTGGGGCCGCTGTTTGCCGGTTCCTGAGCGCCTCCTCCATGCTCTCCTCGGCTTCCGGCGTGCCTGCTGCCACCCCGAAACTGCTTCTCGACTGGAAGTTGCCGTCGTAGTTCAGCGTGAAGAACTGGGGAGCCGAGCCGTTCGGAGCGAGCTCGACCATCAGCATCTTCGCGATGATGGGAGCCCGCCACATCTCGTCGAAGGCGGTTTTGACCTGCGGCGCGATTCCGAAATGGAGAAGCCGCTGCAACGTCACATCGTCGGCAGATCTCATGAATCCCTCCGTATGCGCCAAGTCGATCGCCATCATCCGAAGGCGTTCCACGTCTGCCGGATGCCCGATGGCTGCCAGCGCGAGACGGTCGTAGACCTCGTAGACCTTGCGCTGACCCTTCGGGCAGACCGTGAACAACACGGCTCCGTTGGCGAAGGGCAATCCCACAGCCGGACTGCCTTTACGCAGGCGACCTTCGACGTACTGAATGCGGTTCTCGATGGACTGGAGCCAGCGAGCCGGTTCGTCAAACATCCGTCACCTCGACGGCTTCTGTGTAGATCGCGCTCAGCGTCGATGGGTCGAGCGTCTCGGTTCCCCCGCGCGTGACCCGCTTGACCACGGGAAAGATCCCTGCTCGCCGGTTGTAGCCGCCTGTCGCCGCGTCGTATTCGGCGGCGGCGTCCAGCATCCGCAGCACCACGGCGGTCGCGTCGTGCAGGTTGAGTTGCGCCAGTTGGCGTTCCCAGCGATTCAGATAGTAGAGCGCGCCCCGGACCCACACGGAACCCGACCCGGTTGTGGCGAAGTCGGCAACCTCGAACTGCGCGCCGAGCGCGTCGTAGAAGTAGATTTTCCCTTCGTCGCGAGCCACGTCGAATGCGCCCAGAATGGGGATCACGGCGCCGATGCCTTGGAGCGCCATTCCCAGGTTATCGCGGATCAGACGAGACAGCGTCCGAAGTTTGCCTTCCAGGCTCAGCTCCTGAAGCTGGCTACGGCGGTAGTACCTGAGCGAGTATTCGAGCACGCGTGCCATCTCGTACGCGATGGCAGGGGAACCGGAGATCGCCATCGCCGTGTGCTCGTCGATTTCGAGCACCTTGTCGGCGCGGTCGTAGAGTATGCTCGTGCCCGCCGTGGCGCGACGATCTCCGGCAATCAGCACGCCGTCGGCGTACCGGATTGCGAGCACCGTCGTGCTCTCGGTCGGAGTCAGCTTCGAGCCATCGACCGTTGATCCAAAGCTGACGGAATGACCGCGCGACGCGAGCAGGTCCAGAAAGTCGCCGTGGAAATCGGCTGAACCGAGAGCGGATTCCTGTGGCACAGACGGCTACTCCCCGGTGCGCTGTCGGTAGCGCCGCGCCTGGTCCGGGTCCACTTTGCGCATGCGTTTGAGCAAGCGCTCAGTGTTCGGCTTGCCGACGTCCGGTTGGCGCGGGCCCGCGTCGTCCTGCTGTCCTTCCTCGCGCTTCCAGGGTCCCGTCGGCACGGTGCGTCGGTCATCGCGAAGCTGGGCGGTCAGTTGGTCCATGTGGATGGACATCGGGCTCCTCCTCTCACCGTGAAGTCACATCGGCTCCAGCCACGTCTCGAAGACGGCGTGGATGGTCTCAGGTGGCGTATCAACGCCCCATTCGCATTGGGCGATGACGCCGCCCGTTCCTCGGTCGAGCGCCCGGCGAACTCGGCGCACGGCGCGACGCGCATCCTGTGCAGTACCGAACGCGAGGACGTACTGACGGTCGATTTCGCCCCAGAAGGTCACCTTGCCTCGGTATAGCTCACTCAGGCACTCGATGTTCATACAGAATAGCTGGGAGTTGAGCGCCGTCACCCCGATCTCGATGAGATCGGGGTAGATGTCTTCGACGAATCCGTCCGTGTGGAACCAGACGTCCTTGCCCGCGTTCCGAAGTATACGGCAGTAGTCAGCATACATCGGCTTGAAGAACTCGCGCCAGCGCTGGGGCGAGATGAGCAGAGCCCACTGTGTTCCCCAGTCGTCCATCATCGACACGCCGTCGACGTCTGTCTCCGCCCACATGCGGATGTCGCGCAAGAAGAACTCGTGCAGCATGTCGCGGAGCTTGCCGAGCTCCGGGCGATCTTCTGCGAGGTCGATGAAGAACTGCTCCGATCCGCGCAGGAACTGCATCCGCTCGAACGGACGGACATGCGATCCGGCGCGGACGTACATATCGGTCGCCGCGCAGCCGTCGTTGACGCGCGAGAAGTCCGCTCCGTCGAGCAGCTCGAATGGCGGCTCATAGGAACCGAGGTCCGACCAATCGGCGAGTACGGGTCGCTTCACCTCGCCCACGACGCCATCCTGGGCGATCTCCCACTCGGAGCCCCATTCGTCGCGGTAGGACCCGACCGTGTAGCGGGTTCCCGTCGCTCGGCTCGACCTGCCGTAGGACGCCTGCGGTCCTGCGAAATCGGTCGGAAACTCCCGATGGAACGCCTGAATCGCCTCACCGTACCGCTGATGCGCCCCGGGAAGGGCCCACAGGTCTCTGGGAGCCCGATCCGGACTCTCGAAGCGCAGGCACCGGCGCACACGTTCGCGGCTCGTCATTTCGCGCATGGATTGTTCCTTGCCGCTCGTCATCCCACCGGTTCGAAGCTCGACAGAGCCATGTTACCGTCGCAGACCGCGAGTCGCAAAGGTCGCGGGACGTTCCGCGATGGCGTCGGAGCTATGATGTGAGGCGCATGTCCTCATCGAGCGCGAGGTGGATCGCGTCGATCAGGAACTTGGTTCCCCACGACAGGTACGCCATCGGCGCGTACTCGCTGTCCACAGGCTCGGAGCCCGCGATCGCGCCATACGTTTCCGGCACACCGGGGTCGGTTGTCTGCGTGCCGATGACGTAACGCATCGCTCGATGCGCCAGCTCGCGATAGCCCGCGTCGCTCGTCTCTCGGCAGAGCGCGAGCCACACGATGGCGAACTGGATGGAGCCCGTCAGGCAGCATGACGGCGCGTCCGGCGTCCAGTCCGAGCGGAACCACCCGCACAGATAGCCCGAATCATCGACGAACTGCAATACGCGATCCGCCATGCGTTTTCCGGCGGCGACGTAGCGGTCGTCGCCGATCCAGAGACCCGATTCGATCAGTCCGCGGACCGCGTACTCAAGGAAGTGCGTCATGTCGCGCTGCGGATCGCCGCGGAACCAGCCGTTCGGCTCCTGCCGTTCGACCGCCCAGTCGAGGTTGCGTCGTGCTGCGTCGGCGTATCGCGTGTCGCTCGTGGCATCCGCGAGCTGAAGGAGCGACCACGCGACGCGCGAATGGTAGGTCTGAGATGCGCCGCTAGTTGGCGTCGTCCACCACGATCCATCGGCTCGCTGCATCCGCAGGAGCCACTCGCCGGCTCGAACTGCCGCGTCCAAGTGGTTCGCCGCGCCGGACTCTCGATACGACCGCACCCAACCGAGGATGTCTTGCCCGGTGTCGAAAACGTAGGGCGTCTGGAAGTCCATGGACGTCACGTACCCATCGGGATGCTGGACTTCCGTGATCCAATCCGTCATCTCGATGGCGGCGTCGCGGTAGTGTGCCGATCCGGTGAGTGCGAAGGCGTCCCACATCGTCGGGATGATGTAGCCGGTGACCTCCGGGTAGGAGGTCGGGCACCATCCGCGCTGCAGATCGAACCAGGCGCAGACGCCGCCGTCTGGCGTCTGTCGCTGGGCTCTCAGGAGCCAATCGAGAGCTTCGTCGCGCTTCTGCACGAGCAGTGCTCGGAACGACGGGTCCATCCGGGTCCCTTTCCACACTCTACAGGTGCCCGCCGTGCCGTTCAACGATCTCATCGATCGAGTCGTCGTGGAAACCCGCGATTCGTGTTAGGGCATCCGCCCACACGTCCTTGTCGCCTGCGTCGATGTCGATGACGGTCATCAGCACGTCGCGCACGCACGCGTTGGGGATGATGACCTGCGCATCGGAATCTGCGACGACGAAGTCTCCGTCGTGGATCGTCACGCCGCCGATCTCGATGGGTTCCCCAATGGCGACGGCTTCGACCCTTTGAGCCGAATCCGTCGGAGCCGTTCCCGTGGCAAAGACCGGGAACTTCTCGCGGGCGGTCAAGGCTCTGCGAACGCGGCGGATGCTCTCGTCGGATGCCTGCGCACCGAGGGACCGTTCCAGGGAGCGCAGCGATCTCGGATCGAAGGACTCGTCGCGGAAGTAGCTGTCGATCTGGTGCGTGTCGCGGATGGGCCCGTTGATGATCGCCCCGAGCGCCCCGTAGGACATCGAGAGCGCGGTCAGCAGACCTCCCCACACACCTCCCCACTTCCGGTCGTTGGCGTCGTCGTCGGCAAGGCGGCGATGGGTGGGCGTGTCGATCACCGCGACATCGCCGGATCGCAAGCCACGGATGAAGGCGATCTCGCCCGCGTACGGCTTTGCTCTGTACTCGGGATCATCGGGACGAGTCACGACCTGGAACTCAGCCGTCCGCACGGTTCCGAAGACTCGTCGCTGGAGGTCGCGCTCGGAGCCCGCCACGTAGTCGATCTCCATGGGGAGGTAGAACCGGACGGATCCGGGAACCTGAATTCCTAGCCGGTCGAGGCTGTCGCTGGCGTACGCGGAGTTGATGATCGAAGCGGCGAACGCGAGTCGCTCATCGGCGAGGATGTCGGCGTAAGTCGTCGCTCCCATCGGAGACGGCTCCCATGGATCGGAGGTGCATCGACATGACGCGTCGTCGGTGGCGGACCGGCGCTGAGTATAAGTGCGCCGGTCAGACTCGTCAATGACGGACGGCGGGTCACAGGGCGAGGCAGGCTTCCGCTGCAAGCCAGAAGAGGCCTTCGCGTACGGTGGCGCGCGCGTTCCACTCCCGCGAATCCCACAGATCGCCGCTGACGTCGTCTCCGCCGTAGAGCATCTGACCCAGCACGACGCCGCGATGCTGGGCAACCGCGAAGAACGCGGCAGCCTCCATCTCGACGGTCAGGCAGCCCTCGTCGCGGCGCATGGCGATCTTGTCGGTCGTTTCGCGGTAGAACGCGTCGGTCGTCCAGGTCTTGACGGTCTGGTAGCGGACGCCTCTCGCCGCGAGGGTCTGTTCGATGGCGGCGACCGCGTCGGGGTGCGCACCGACCTCGCGCGACGGGGGCAGGTAGTGGTAGGAGGTACCTTCGTCGCGGACCGCCGACGTGGGAACCAGTACGGAACCCACGGCGAGGTCGGGGTTCAGCACGCCAGCGCCGCCACAGGCAACGAACTTCGTCGAGCCCCGCGCGATGGCTTCCTCCAGCATGGCGGCGGCAAATGGAGCGCCGATGCCGGGATGCAGCACCGCAAGGCGTCTGCTGTCGAACCGGACTTCGTAGATGGGGTGCTCGCCGAGCTCGCTGCCGCCCATCGCGAAAAGGGTGCAGTCGTCCCGCTGGGTCAACGCCTGGATGACGTCTTGGAAGAAGCACAGGACGCAGTGCTCAGGCGCGCCGCGCTCGTGGATGACCCGACTGGGCTCGATGATCGCGGAAGCCTGAGGATCGTACTCGAGGATGGGGTAGTCGCGAGGCGACAAGGACATCGACGTGGGTCGCGGCTCATGCGCGGGCTTTGAGGTGCTAACGGTCTCCGCCGAAGCTGTCGAGCAACGCGAAGGCGAGAAACTGGACGCCCAGTAGGACGACGACTGTGGTGATCACCGAGACGCAACTCCTCACTCGTTGAGGTCCCATCAATGCCGGTGGTGCACTGGACGGCGCGGCGTCGGTTCTCTTTACGAACGCGACCGGCTATGCTAGAACGTGTAACGTCCCCCGGCACGATGACGCTGCGCCCTGACATCTAACGCAGATGCCGGCACATCGGTTCTAACTGTATCGACTCGATTCCAGAGGGTCAAGCCGGAATGGCGGAGACCACGGGCGCGGGCAGTCTACGTCACAAGGAGACAGGCGAATGAAGCTCGGGTTTCTGACGCCCTTCTCGGAAGATGCACTGAAGCTGGCGAAGAAGGGCCCGTTCCAGTGCCTCGAGATCGGCGGCTCGGCTGGGTGGATCGATCAGCCGGAACAGCGAAAGCAGGCAAAGGCGCTCCTCAATCAGTACGGTCTGTTCGCCGCGTCCTTCATGGTGCTTGGACCCTCGATCCGTACGACCAAGGATCAGCTCGTCGGCGAGGTCGAGCGCATGGGCAAGCTGATGGATATGGCGATTGAGTTCGGGGGCGCAGTCCTCACCGGCGCGGCTCCCATGGGCTACGACCCCTCCAAGAGCCTCGCGGACAACGTCGCGATGTTCAAGGAAGTCTACAGCCCCATCGCCGACGTCGCCGAGAAGAAGGGCGTGAAGATCGCGTTCGAGAACTGGCCCGGCGGCAGAGGACCCTTCGGCGACGGCGGGAACCTCACCGTGACGCCGGAATCCATCGAGATGATGCTGGCGGCAGTGCCTTCCAAGCAGATCGGGCTCGAGTTCGACCCGTCGCACTTCATCTGGCAGGATGTCGATGTGATGGCGGCTGCGCGGCAGTTCATCGACCGCATCCACATCATTCACGCGAAGGATACGGAGATCTTCGAAGACCGCCTCGCGTGGCGCGGCAAGTGGGGTCGCGGCTGGTGGACGTATCGTCTGCCGGGCTTCGCCAAGTTCGACTGGCACGGGTTCTTCGCTCTGCTGTACGAGCTCGGGTTCGACGGCAACGTCGTGATCGAGCACGAAGACGGTCGGTTCGACGGGCCGCGTCGACCTCTCGGCTTCCTGCTCAGCGGCGACTTCCTCAAGAAGGCGTTGATGGACTGACGGAGCCGTGCCCGCCGCGCATGGGGAGTTGATATGGACCTAGGGATCCAGGGCAGAAACGCCGTCGTCTGCGCCGCGAGTCGCGGGCTGGGACGCGCCTGTGCCACAGCGCTGGCGCGCGAAGGCGTCAACGTCGTCATCTGCGCGCGAGGAGCGGACGCGCTCAACGACGCAGCGGAGGCGATCCGCCCCGAGACGAAGGCGAAGGTCGTGCCTATCCCGGCGGACGTGTCCGACCCGGAGCAGGCGCGAGCCGTCATCGCGCGCGCGCGCGCCGAACTCGGACAGGTGGACATCCTCGTGACGAACGCGGGAGGTCCACCGCCCGGCGGGCTCTTCGACACGCCCATCGAGAGTTACGACACCGCACATCGGCTCACGCTGATGAGCGTCGTCGGACTCGTCCGCGAGGTTGTGGACGAGATGAAGGCGCGGAAGTGGGGCAGGATCGTCAACCTGTCGTCGATCTGCGTCAAGCAGCCGCTGGATCGCCTGATCCTCTCCAACGCCGTACGCGCGTCCGTGATCGGCTTCGCCAAGACCGCGGCGACGGAGTTGGCTCCGTTCGGCGTCACCGTCAACAACGTCGCTCCGGGTCTGATCTACACGGATCGGATCGTCCAACTGCTCGCGGACCGAGCCACGGCGAACGGCACAACGTCCGAGCAGGAGCTGGCGAAGATGGAGGCGACCATTCCCACCGGACGTCTCGGCAAGCCGGAAGAACTGGGAGCCTTCGTCGCGTTCCTCGCCAGTGAGCACGCGAGCTACATCACGGGGGCGACGATCCAGGTCGACGGCGGCGCGGTTCGTTCGCTGCTCTGATCCGTTAGGACATGTGTCCGCATGGGACCGCAGGGGCGGGTTCCGACTCGCCCCTGTCTCGTGCTCACATGGACGCCCACATCGAGGATACACCGGAATGGTCGAACGTTCGGCAAAGCAGCGCATCTTGCTCCAGATGGCGAGCTTCTATGTCGGCGTAACGAAGTCGGGCTTTGCCGGCGGCACGGGGATCGTCATCACGCCGCTGATGGCGATGGTGTTGCGTCCCAAAGAGAGCCTCGGGCTGGCGCTGCCGCTCCTGTTCCTTTCGGACATCGTCAACTTCGGGCTCTACTGGGGTCAATGGAAGTGGGGCGTCGTTGCCGCGCTGCTGCCTGGTTCGGCGCTGGGCATCGTGTTCGCCACGCGCGTGCTGGTACGGCTGTCGGAGACGTGGGTCAAACGCGTGCTCGGCGCGCTCGCCCTATTCTTCGTACCGATCCAAATCCTACGAATGACCGTATGGCATGACTTTACGCCCGTGCTTACCGGTTCCGCCATGAACCTGGTCGCGGGATTCGGCATCGGGTTCGTGACGGGCATCTTCTCCACGATGGCGCATCTGGGCGGGATCATCACGACGCTCTACTTCCTGCTCGTGCTGCCGAAGGAGAACATCAACGTCACGATGGTCGGATGCGCGACGGTCATCTTCTTCTGGATTAATGGCATCAAGTTGATCACCTACACGCGGGGTCAGATCATCAACCGCGACATCCTCCGCATGGTTCCGCCGCTGCTGCCGATGCTGGCAATCGGGCTCCTTGCCGGCAAGTGGGTGAACAGCCTTCTCGGCGGCGTGCGGGTGGACTGGTTCGTCTATATCGTCCTGGTCATCGTATCGGTCATGGCGTGGAAGCTGCTGTGGGACGCGCGTCCCAAGCCCAAGGCTTCGGAGCAGCCCACGTCGCCATGAATCGCGTCCACACGATGGTGTTGACCCTCGCGGTGCTTTGGGCGGCTGCCACACCCTCCCTCGCCGACATGGCTCCTGTACTGCGCGAGCTCGACCCGAAGCTCTTCGCCTACTTCGCCGCGGAAGCCGACCTCCGAACCGGTCTCGTCAAAGACCGAGCGGGCAACTTCGCTCCAGACGAGTACACGGTCGCGAGCATCGCCGCCACCGGGTTCGGACTTGCCGTGCTCGCCGTCGGCGCTGAGCGCGGATGGATCGCCGCCGACGAGGCTCGGAGCCGCGCCGAGCGGACGCTGCGATATATCCGAGATGACCTGCCGCATGAACACGGCTGGTTCTACCACTTCGTGGACATGCGAGACGGAAGCCGCGTCTGGAACTGCGAAGTGTCGTCCATCGACACGGCGTTGCTGATCGCCGGGGCGCTCGTTGCCGGGCAGTACTTCGCGGGAACCAAGGTACAGCGCCTTGCCGACGACGTCTATGGGCGAGTGGATTTCGAGTGGATGCTGACGGACGGCGGCAGCAAACCGAAATCATTGACGCTGAGCCACGGGTGGACGCCGGAGAAAGGGTTCATCCAGCATCGGTGGGACAGCTACTCCGAGGCGACGATCCTCTACCTGCTCGGCATGGGCTCGCCGACGCATCCCATCCCCACGAAGTCGTGGAACGCATGGAAACGACCGACCGGGAGCTACGCGGGGCACCGGACGTTCCGGTCGGGACCGCTTTTCACGCACCAGTTCAGCCATGCGTTCGTCGACTTCCGCTCGAAGCGTGACGCCAAAGGGCACGACTACTGGTCCTCGTCGGTCGCGGCAACGCTCGCCAATCGCCAGTTCTGCGCCGACCACAGCGCCCTCTACGGCGCGCACCTCTGGGGGCTCAGCGCATGCGACGGTCCAGACGGCTACCGCGCTTACAGTGCGCCTCCGGGACGAGTCGAGCACGACGGAACCGTGGCTCCGCTCGCGGTGGCGGCATCGATCGTCTTCGCGCCTGAGTTGGTTACGAAAACGCTCGCGCATGTTCGCGCCACGTACGGTTCCCGCGTGTGGGGTCGGTACGGCTTCTCCGACGCGTTCAGCCCTTCGCGGGAATGGTGGGATCAGGACACGATCGGCATCGATGTCGGCGCTGCGCTGTTGATGCTCGCCAACCATCGGGACGAGCTCGTTTGGCGACTGTTCATGGGCGTTCCAGCCGTCCAGCGAGGAATGCGGCTCGCCGGGTTCCGCGCCATCGGCGAGGGAAGATAGGCTGTCCGACTGCGCGCAACGGCGGCTATTCAGTCGTCCCGAGCGCACGCAACGCGCTCCGAAGCTGCCTCAGGTCGGAGACCGTCTCGTCTGCGGTGTGGTCGTGCTCGTCTTCTTCGAGCCGGCGTCGTACCCAGATCGTCCGAATGCCCACCCGTTGCGCCCCGGCGATGTCGTTCCGCACGCTGTTGCCCACCATCGCGGTTCGCTCCGCGACGGAACCCAACGCGGCGAGCGCATGCTCGAACGCTCTGGGGTCCGGCTTGCCGAAGCCGATCTCCCCCGTGACAACGAGGGCGTCGAAGAAGCGCTCGATGCCGGTTGCGGCGATCTTCTCGCGCTGGATCGCCGAGGCTCCGTTCGTCAGCATGCCGAGGCGATAGTCGGCGCGCAGGTCGGTCAGCACCGCCCATGCCTCCGGGAACAGCCGATGTCGCAGGCGGCGTTCGCGGATGAGCGCCTGCTCCAGAGCCGCCACAAGGCTGCCGTTCTCAATATCGAACGCACGCAACGACTGCGTCCAGACTTCACGCCGATAGGACGGAGCCCACGCCGCCAGTGCCCTGAGATTCGGATCGTCGCCGGAGAGGTCGCCGCTGAGTCCTTCCCAGGAACTGATGCCGATCTTTCGGCAGTAATCGTGCGTCGGTGCGCTCGTCCAGAGCTGGCGGGCGATGCGTCGAACGGCAGCCGCGAGCTCGGCGACCGGGACGCCGCTCTGGCCCTGAGCCACGGCACAAGCCGCAAGGAACGCCTTCTCGACGGGTTCATCCTCCGGCATCAGCGTATCGTCGAGGTCGAAGAGGATCGTGTCGATCATGGCTGAGGCTCCGTGACCACTTCCAGAATCCGGTTCTCTCCGATCCGGTGCACTTCGCGGAACCTGCCGGGGTGGGCTTCGATGACCGGCAGCAGGAACCTCGGCGAGTAGCCGACGTTGTTCGCGATGATATGGGTTCCACCGTTCTCATCGATGGACCGCAGCACGAGGCTCTGGTCGGCTGTCCATGGGCTCGTGAAGGCGCGCCGTTCGCCGAACAGGACGGCGTAGGGCGCGCGGTCCGTGATGATGACGGAGTCGGCGGGCGTGTGGTCGCCGACCCACGCGATGCTGTCGAGGTAGTTTTGCGTGCCCTGGTCATAATAGGGCGTGCGTCGCTCGGCGCGGATCATCGGCACGACGAGGCGCGCATTGAGCCAGACGACGGCGATAGCGGCTCCCATCGCGAGCAGGTCGCCGACAGGAACGCGAGTCATGGCGCGTCCCGCCCGATTCCACAGCCACAGCCACGGAGCGAGGGCGTAGTACATCATCAGCGGAACGACCGGTACGACGAACCGCTCGCCCTGCGGCGAGGGCCAGAGCAGGAACACAACGGCGTACATGCCGGCGTAGAGGTCGGTCGCCGAGCGGCTTCGGATGACCGACAGAAGCCAACCGAGAACCACGACTGCCGCAAGTCCGTGCATCCACGCGCTGCCGCGTGCCCGTCGCCCGGTCAGCATCCCCGCGATGAGACCCTCGTAGTAGACCGCGTTCGACCTAAGACGCGAGACGACGTGCGTTGTACCGATGCGTGCCGAGCCCGGATCGTCCGGCGCGACGGCGACGAGCTCGCTTTCGTAGCTGAGCGATTCGCGTAATCCCACCGGGAGATGGCGCGTGACGACCGCGTTCCGTCCCATCCAAGCCGCAATGACCAAGCCCATCGTCGCCACGACGATCACGGCGTCTCGCCGCCGTTCTCGGTCACGCCATTGGCTGGGGTTCAGCACCGGCGCGAGGGCAATTGCGGGCGCGAGCACGAAGCCGACGATTCGGACCGAGTACGACGCGACCATCAATGCGATGAGCGCACAGAGGACTGAGCTCCGCCGGTCTCTGCCGTACCTCTCGGCGATGTAGAGCGTTCCCAGCGAGCACGCCATGTACGGCAGGTCCGACAGGATGCGAGTGCCCTCGAAGACGACGGCGAAGCAGGCTCCCGTCATCGCCGCCACCGCGATTGCCACGACGGAGGACTCGCACCGCCGGATCAGCGCGTACGTCAGCGCGATGGACGTGACCGCGCACGCAACGATGAGAGCCCGCATCCAGAGGAAGTTCCTGTCAGCAACGATCTCGACGGCGGCGAGAAGGAGCGGGAACCCCGGCGGGTACTTGGTGTGGGGGTAGCCGTTGTACGAATAGCCTTCACCGCGCAGGAGCGATTCGGCGATGTCGATGTAGGTGGCGCTGTCCCAGGTCGTCTTCCAGTACGGGACAACGGTCAGCCCGTAGACCACCGCGAAGACGACCACGAGCCACGTCAGCGGCTTCTTGAGCAACCAGACGAGTCGGCGTGTCACAGTTCCAAGCGCGCCGCCGAACGGCTTCGACTCGGTCACGGCGCTTGTCCGCCCGCGCCGCCGGCTTCAAGCGCTGCGAGATTGTCGCTGGCTTCGGCGAAGTTCGGATCGATCTCGAGCGCCTTGCGGAACGCCGAGGTCGCGTCGGCGCGGCGGTCGGATCGGGCGAGAGCGAGTCCCAAGCCGTTCCAGGCGACGCGCGCGACGGATGACGGGGGGTTGGACGTGAGAGCGCGTCGGTAGGAGGATTCAGCCGCCTTGGCGTCGCCCTTGGTGAGGTAGAGACTTCCCAACGTACTGTGGGCGAGCGCCAGGTCGGGGTCGAGTCGGAGGACGCGCTGCACGGCGGCAATGGCGTCGTCGATGCGTTCCGCCCGCTCGTACAACGCCGCGAGCGATCCGTAGATGACGATCTGATCCGGGGCTTTCTTTGACGCGCTTTCGTAGACGTCGATTGCCTTGGCGACCTCGCCTGCTTGCGCGTGCACCTCTCCCAGCAGAAGCAGCAATTCGACGCTGCCAGGCTGGAGGCGAAGCGCTCGCTCGAGATACAGCGCGGCGTCATCCAGACGACCGGCGTTCCGGTAGACGAGCCCCAGGTTCGTCAGCGCGGTCGTGTCCTCCGGGTTCCGTCGCACTTGATCCAGAAGCGCTCGCTCCGTGCTGGCGATCTGGGCGTCGAGATCGCGCCTTACGAGCCGCGCCGCTTCCTGCAGGTTGTAGCCGATGGTCGCATCGTCGGGATTCCTCGCGTACGCCGGTTGCAGGATGGCGACCGCGTTCTCATAGCGTCCGGCGGCATATTCGATCTGTCCCCGGATCAGATCGCCCGTCGTTTCGTGGAACCGTTCGAGCAGCTCCCGAACCGCCGTTGCCTGCTCCGGCGAGGCGAAGCCGGTCAGCAGCGGATACACCGACTCGCGGAACGGCAGCAGCGCCTCGATGTTCTCGACCTGCGTCGTCGCGACGCCTCCGAGGTTCGGGGCGAAGAACTCCAGGACCGGTTTGTCGTCGGTGTGCAGTCGAGCTCCGTCGGCGAAGCGCGCGGCGGCTGCCGGTCCCATGAAGTAGGAGTCGAGCAGCGAGAACGTCTCCAGGTCATCGGCAGCTAGGTCCTGTTTGACTGCGGGAACTGTCGTGCGGCGGGCCCAAGCGCGGATGTCGATGCTCTGCGGCACCTTGGTACCAGCCAAGATCAGGAAGTCCGGCGTGTATTTGAACCAGACGGTCGTCTCAGGGAACACGTCGAGGAAGGTGCGCACGATGGTCTTGAGATCCGCCAGCGGCAGACGATGCAGTGGAACCCATTGGCTCATGACGCCGTCGTCGGTCAGGATATCGCGGCACAGCCGGTAGAAGTCACGGCTGTAGATGCCCGAACTGCCGGAACTGACCAGCGGATGGATGATCCCGGTCGAGATCATGTCGTATCGGTTCAGAGTCGTGAGGATGAAGTTGCGACCATCGTTGACGTGGACGTGGAGCTTGTCGGAATCGAGCACGCCCGAGTTTGCGTCGCTGAAGTAGGCTCTCGCGGCTCGGATCACGCCAGGGTGAATCTCAGCGGCATCGACCTCGACGCCGTGCTGCACGATCGAGTTCGACGTTCTGCCCATTCCGAACCCGACCACAAGCGCGCGCTTAGGATCCGGGTGCAGCAGCAGCGGCACGTGCGCGATGACCCGGTGCGACGGCGCATCCCACCGCGTGTCGTTCGCCGCCTCGTTCGTGTCGACATAGAGTCTGCGCGAGCCTTCCGGGTCCGTGAGAACCGTGACGATGCCCTCGGGCTCCTCGGAGTAGTTCTCTATCTTCGCGGCATCGCCCAGGCGAGCGAACTGCTCCTGGTAGATCGCGCTGCGCGTGAACAGATCGGTGCGTGGGAGCAGAAACAGCGCTCCGACCGAGATCAGCAGTCCGACGGCGACAGGAACGGCGACTTCTGCCCGCCCGGTAGACGCTGCCGCTCGGAGCATCCACGCTCCGGCGAGGACGTTCACCACGGCGATGGCGAGCGCGGCGTTGCGGATCCCCAACAGCGGGATGAGGATGAATCCTGCCGACAGCGATCCGACGATGGCTCCGAACGTGTTGGACGCATACACGGAGCCGACCGTCCGCGCCAGTCGAGTTGACGACGCGGCTGCGATCCTCGCTGCGAGCGTGAAGCTCGCGCCCATGAGGACCGTCGGCAAGAGCATCAGCAGAACGCACACGACGAACACCAGCGGTCTGCCGCCGAACCCGACGGCGCGCACGATGCCGTAGAGGCTGGACAAACCTGGCAGCACGAGCACCGATCCGATGCCGATGGCGATCTGCGCGTACGCGAGCAGCTGCGGCCTTCGCGCCGTACGATCGGAGACGGGGCCCGCGGCGGCTCCGCCGAGAGCGATGCCCGTCAGGAACGCCGCCAGCATCGTCGAGAAGGCGTAGGTCGTGCTTCCGAGAAACAGGACGAGGACGTGCGTCCAGATCACCTCGTATGCCAGGGCGCAGAAACCGGACACGCCAACGACCACGACGGCGGCTCGCGCGGCGCGCATGTCCGTCTCCGCCGCAGCGGCGTCGAGGTCCATGTCGGCGTTCGGTGTCGGCTCTCGTCGCGAGTCGCGCGCAAGCCACCACGCCACCAACGCGATCAGCAGGTTGGTTGCGCCAGTTCCGAAGAGCGTCGCCGTGACGCCGAAGCGAGCGACCAACAGGAATCCGGTCAGCAGCGTCCCAGTGACGGCTCCGAGCGTATTGAGACCATACAGCCCGCCAACGTATCGTCCCAAGCGATCCCGCGAGCGAGTGACGTGTCGCGCCAGCGCCGGCAGTGTCGCTCCCATCAGAATCGACGGCGGCAGGAGCACGACGAAAGCCAGGACGAATCGAAGCAGCACCAGCGCCGGCGACAGGTCCTTGCCCCGCGCCGCCGCGACGAACACCACCACGACGCCCTTGAGCAGGATCGGGAACGCGAAGGCGTAAAGCCCGACACCGGCTTCGAGCAGCGCGTACATGCGGAGCGGCAGGGCTAGCCGATCCGCGCGCCGCCCGAGCGCGAAGGCTCCCAGCGCGGTGCCGCACATGAACGCGGCAAGAACCGTGCTGACCGCGTAGACGGTGGTTCCGAACACGTGCGTTGTCAGCAGGCGCGACCACAGGATCTCATAGACGAGTCCCGTCGCCCCGGAGACGAGAAACAGAGCGCCGACGAGAGCGGAGCGCGGATCCACGGACGGACGGATAGGGCGCATGTGGGTTCGACCAGGCGGTTCGGCCGTCTTATGCGGGCATCTTCTGGGACACGCGGAGACTGTACGGAATCCCACCCGATGCGTCAAACGCGCCGACCGCACCGTGTATCGCGGAGCCAACGGATCGAGAAGCCGGATCAGAGGAAGGAAGGCTGCGTGGTGCCCCTGGCTGGACTCGAACCAGCACGCCCTTTCGAGCACAGGCCCTCAACCTGCCGCGTATACCAATTCCGCCACAGGGGCAACTGCGCGGGAATTATCGCCGCAGCGAGCCGAACTGTCAAGCGGTTTTGCGCCTGACCGCTTCTCAGTTTGTGTTGGGGGATTGACAGTGGATGCACAGTAGATCACGGTTTGGGTGGCTGTCCGATGGACCCAAACAGGAGTCATCACCGTGCATCCGCTCAGAATGTACCCGTTTCTGGTGTCGATGTTGAGTCCGTTCCGTCGTTCTCAGCAGAAGTCGCTTGCGTGGGTGATCGCTGCCATTGCAGCACAAGGTGAGGCTCGCTCTCGTCGTCTGGCTGGTTGGATGGCGATGGGGCTAGGAATCCGGTTGGGAAGCGCGCTCAATCGCTTCTATCGTCTCCTGAGCAACCCCCGCATCCAAGATGTCCTGCTGACTCGATAGTTGCTCTCGTTGCTGGGCGGGTCCGAGCCCGTGCTGATCGCCATCGACCGGACCGAATGGACGAAGGATCGACGGATGCTGCTGGCTTCTGCCATCGTCGGCAAGCGAGCCATCCCTGTCCTATCCAAGGTCATCCCCGATCACGGTGTGATCACGGTGTCTGGCAGAACGTCGAAGAACACCGATTCCTACGTCGGCTTACCCAAGCGCTGGCGGCTGCGAATCAGCGCGCTATCTTTGTTTGTGACCGTGGCTTTCATCGCGCCGTGTGGATATACCATCTGGCGCACACACGGCACGGCTTCCTCGTCCGCATCCGCGAGAACCTCGCCGTCCAACGAGACCAAGAGCAACCCATCCTGCTGCACGACCTAGCTCTTCGACCTGGACAACACGTGGACCTGAGTCGTCGATGGCTGCGAGAAGACAAAGCAGCGCGTGCGCGAATCGTCGGCATCTGGGAGGCAGGTCGTGTCCAACCTTGGTGGCTGGCAACCAACTTGGCTCATCCCGTCCAGAGGATCGCTGCACTCTACGCCAAGCGCATGGACATCGAAGAGCAGATCCGCGACGTCAAAGGATGCCGATTCGGTTTCAGGATGAGATGGACGCAGCATCGTCATCCCGCCTATCTCGAACGCCTCGTCCTGCTGATCGCCATCGCCTTGGTTATCCTGTCCGTCGTCGGAGTTGCCAAGACCCGACAAGACCCCTCTGCACGTCTGCCCTCCAAGACCAAAGGCCCGCGACTCTCCATGCCCGAAGTCGGAATCATCTACCTCACCCAATTCCATCGACGCATCACAACCCACTTCGTCCGCGCAAACCGCCAGCCACCAACTATCAAGCCATGCCAGGAAACCTACCAAGTCCTCGCCCGAAACTGAGAAGCGGTCAGG
>VGLH01000046.1 GCA_016866785.1 Candidatus Poribacteria bacterium | reverse complement strand
ATCCCCTCTTGGGTCATCCTCTCGAAGATGCCCTGGAACGCCTGATTCGACGAGCACTGGAGGATGTAGCGGCAGGCTTCTCGCAGTTCCTCCGCGAGGTGTGGATGCCCGGCGGACTCGGCGCGCGCGGCGAGGGCGTCGAGCTCATCGCGCAGGTCGTCGGGAATCGAGCCGCCGCGGAGGACGTGAGCTGGGGCGAACGTCGCGAACACGGGAGCCTCACCCCGTCGCCGCCGAGTTACGTCGAGCTGCGCGAGCGCGCAAACGACCGCCATCGGCGTCTTGTCGCATCCTTGGATGACGAACGCCCCGTGGTAGGATTGCCCTTCCATCTGGTTGACGACCATCGCCGTCGAAGCGTTGCGCGACTGGAGCGAGTAAGCCATGCCTGCGTTGCTCTGGGCGGTCCCGTCGCACATGACGGGGATCGAGAAGTAGAAAGGGACGCCGCCGTTCCTCCAGATACGGTAAGCCGCTTTGAGCGTCGTATCCCAGTCGACGATGTGGGCGGGATGGTCGAGGGAACCGCCGATGATGGCGACGCGTGGCGCGTTCGCCTCGAGGCGGTCGTAGATGTCCGTCAGCGGGTACTCGATGTCGCGGAACCCCAGATCGCGTCGGGCGCGGTCGAGCAGCCCCGCGACGCAGATGGGTTCGTTCGCCTTGCCCTGCACACCCAGCGCGTACGGGTTCGTGCCGCGCAGAATCCGAAGTTCCTTCAAGCGACCGTTCCTCTCCTATGTCACCGGTGCGTCGCAGCATGGCGGGTCGAACCGAGCATATCAGGTCTTGGCGTCGGGAGGATCGGTCGTGTCGTCGTCCCCGACGACGATGTCGTCGGGGATCTCATCGACGTCATCTGCTTGATGCGGGAAGTGGGTAGCGAGCAGCCCGCCGACTTCTCGGATCGCGTTCGCCAGGCCGTCGAAGTACCGACCTTGGCGGAACTCGTTGAGGACGAGTTCCACGATGCGATCCCACGTCCCGTCGGAGACTGCATTGTGGATCCCTTCGTCGCCGAGGACAACGACCTTTCGGATGCGAGGCATCACGCACACGAGAACCGCGTTCCGTTGCTTCGTCTTGGACAGCCCGAGCCGCGCGAACTCACCGACTGCGGCTTCCCAGGGGTCGCCCTTTGCCCGGTTCAGAATGGAGACCTTCATCTCTGCGCTGGTGCGCCGCTCGAAGTCGGCGATCGCCAACCGCAGCTTCTTCCGGTCGTCGCCGCCCAATCGGAATCGTTCAACCATGGTCCTGCCTACCAACCTCCGGAGGCGCCGCCTCCTCCGAATCCACCGCCTCCGCCGCCCCCAAATCCGCCTCCTCCTCCTCCGAACCCACCACCGCCGCCGCCAAATCCTCCGAATCCGCCGAATCCACTCCACGGTCCGCCGCGCCCGCCGATCGTGAACTGACGTCGCTTCTGCGACACCACGACGACAATCAGAATCAGGACGATGATCGGCACGATGGATCGCACGCCTCGTCCCTCTCGACGCAGATCAAGCGACTGCGGTTCCGCCTGGTACTCGCCCTGAGTCGCCGCCATGAGCGCATTGACGCCCGCCGCGATGCCGCCGCCGTAGTCGTTCGAGCGGAACCGAGGAGCGATCTGGTCGCGGATGATCGCGCCTGCCAGTCCGTCGGGAACGGCGCCCTCCAGTCCGTAGCCGACCTCGATGCGCATCTTCCGGTCGGCGACGGCGACGATGAGGATGATCCCGTTGTCTTTGCCCTTCTGACCCACCTTCCAGGCTTCGGCGACCTCGATGCCGAAGGACTCGATGTCCTGCCCTTCCAGCGAGACCACAGTCAGGACGATGATCTGGTTGGATGTCTGCTGCTCGAATGCTTCGAGGGAGGCGCTTAACTGCGCGCGCTGGGACTGTGAGATGACGCCGGCATAGTCGTTGACGTAGCCCGTCAGCGCCGGCACGGTCGCGTGCAGGGCTGCCGTCACCCCCCACAGACAGGCGATCAGCAGCGCTCTGATGGTTCGCATGAGCTGCCTCCTCGCTCGCGTCATCCGGGCGCGGGCAGCGCTAGAACGTGACCTTCGGCGCCGTCTGCGAATCCGGCGAAGCCTCGAAGTAGGCGAATGCGTCGAACCCCGTCAGGTTGGCGACGATCGCGCCTGGGAAGCGGCGGATCGCCGTGTTGTAGTCGCGCGCGACGTCGTTATACCGCTTGCGTTCGACGCTGATGCGGTTCTCGGTGCCCGCGAGCTCATCCATGAGCCGCGAGAACTGCGTGTCCGCCTTGAGCTGCGGGTAGTTCTCGACGACGACCATGAGACGCGCAATCGCCGACGAGAACTGGTCCTGCGCCGCGATGAAGTCGTTGACCGACTTCGCGTCCTTGACGTTGATCTGCGGACGGGTCGCGTTCGCGCGCGCCTGGACGACCGCTTCGAGCGTCTCGCTCTCGTGGCTCGCGTAGCCTTTCACGACTTCGACGAGGTTGGGGATCAGGTCCGCGCGGCGCTGCAGTACGTTTTGGAGCTGCCCGACCTGGGACGAGACCTGTTCCTGCTTCGCGACGAACCCGTTGTACGTGCTTAACAACGAACCTGCGAAGAGAACGCTGATAAGGACGAGAACGCCAAGGGCGACAAGAGCCCACTTCATGGCTCGCTCCTGTGTTGGCTGAGGGTCACGGTTCGGATCGGTCGAATGTCGCCAGCTTTATGAGTAGTTCCTCTCCCGCGTCTCGCTGGAGCGCAATCCGCTCGGAGAACGCCCGCGTCGCGTCGGCGAAATCGTTGTCGATCTCGCGAATACGGACGATCGTGCGCTTGTCGCGCGATTTGGCGAGCGAGTCGCTCGTGTAGCCCCGTGTCGCCGCGCGCCATCTGCTCGCCTGTTGCAGGTAGTCCTGCGTCTGCGCGGCGATCCCTGGCAGGGACGCGTAGAAGGCAACGATGGCGTCATAGAGGCTCGCATCCTCATACACCAGTGGGTCGCGCGAGACAGTGTCCCACGATTGCGACGAGAACTCCGTGACGAGCTCCGGCGGTGGGACGTGCTGCCATGCGCGGACCGCCTGCTCGAATGTAGACAATGCTACCGTCTGGTCGCGCAGGACCGCCACGTGGGCTTGCAGCTCGGACCGAACTTGGCTCAACACGACCCGTCGACGTTCCGCGCGCGTGCGTTCTTCGCGGAGGCGTTCAGACCTGCCGTGGACGGCTAGAGCCGCGTAAACCACGCCGAACAGCACCGCCGCCAGCGCTACCGCACCCGCCGCCCACCGCGCGACTCGCATCCACGTGCGGGCTGGGTCCACATGCTCCGTATGGGGTCGGTACGAGGGCACCTCGACGACTTCCTCGACGAGGTCCGCCAGCGCTCGACGGGCCCGCTCCGCGGCGGCAGGATCGCCGGGATCGTCTCGTTTCGTTCGCGCCTGGAGGTGCCGGTATCGCCTCCGGGGGTTGCTCATGCTCGTCCACCTGGTTCAAAGAGTCCGGCACGATCTCTTTTCTGCGCCTATTCTATCATAACGAGCGAGGCAGCCAAGCGATTGACGGCGTTGCAAACCGTCTGCGGAGACGCGACGTTTCTACGTGTGTGAGCCGTCCGTGTCCGCCCGCCAAGCTGCTATCAGCGCGTCCGGAGCACCGCAAGGAGACGATCATGCCCTCGACGAGACGAGATCGCATCGCTGTGTACGCCGTCGCCGTCGGCTTCGTGCTGATGAGCCTGTCCATCGCTGCCTGCGGAGGCAAGAGCGTCAAGCGTTTGGATCCCAGCGCTGTGACCGATCTATCTGGACGCTGGAACGACACCGACTCACGCCAGACCGCCGACGCGATGATCACGGACAGCCTCAACCAAGCCTGGCTGACGAGCCACATGACCCAATCCGGTGGGAAGAAGCCGGCGGTGATCGTCGGCGCGATCCGCAACCGGAGCATGGAGCACATCCCCGTCGCCACGTTCATCAGCGACATCGAACGAGCCTTCGTCAACTCCGGGCGCGTGTCCGTCGTCGCCGGAGCGCGAGACCGCGGCGAGCTCCGAGCGGAGCGCGAGGAACAAAGCGAGTTCGCCTCGGTCGAGACGATCAAGCGGAGAGGCATGGAACTGGGCGCCGACTTCATGATGACCGGCGAGATCAACACGATTGAGGACCGCGAAGGCGGGAAGCAGGTCGTCTATTACCAGGTCGATCTGACTCTGACCAGTATCGAGACGAACGAGAAGGTGTGGATCGGTCAGAAGAAGATCAAGAAGCTCATCGAGCGCAGCCGGTTCAGCGAATAGCGGCTCCGACCGTAGAACGACTCCAAGCGCACTTCGGGAGAGACCTCATGGCGCGCTGGATCTGCGCCCTGATGACATCCGCGCTGGTCGTGCTCGCGTCGGGATGCGCGCGCTACAACATGGCGGCTGTCCGCGAGCAGGTCGCGCTGGGACGCTACGACGAGTCCCTGGCGCGGCTGGACGCCATGTCGCCCGACGATCCCTCGCTGCCGTACCTCTATGAGCGCGGGTTGATCGCGCACTACGCGAACCGGTTCGACGAGAGCAACACGGCGTTCGAGATCGCGGGTCTGCGTTCGGAGGACCTCTACACGCTGAGCCTGTCTCGCGAAGCGACGTCGTTACTCACCTCGGACACCGTCCGAGACTACGCGGGAACACGGTACGAACGCCTTCTCGCCCACTACTACAGCGCACTCAACTACGTCTACGCCGGGATGCCCGATGATGTGCTGGTGGAAGTGCGCCGAGCGAGCCGGCTCCTGCTTCGGTACGCAGACGAAGACTCGACGTTCTCGTACGCGGGAACCGCCTTCATGGCGTACATCGGCGGTGTCCTCTACGAGTGGGCTGGGGAACTGAACGACGCCTACATCTCCTATCGCTGGGCGGAGCGCGCTTACCGAGAGTATGAGTCCCGACTCGGAGTGACGATGCCCGACGATGTCGGGCGTTCGCTCGTGCGGCTCGCGCACGCATTGGGGTTCAGCAACGACGAGGAGCGGTACGTGCAACTCTATGGCGCGCTGTCACCGCCCGCGCCCGGCGCCGGGGAGCTCGTGCTCATCTACGAGAGCGGTTTCGTCCCGCCGAAGCAGGAGCAGAATATCCTGCTGCCCATCCTCAAATCCGACTCGCCGGACGAGCGACACATCGCGTCGTTCGCGACGACGCTTGCGGGCAGGCGCGACCTCGTTGTGGAGGACGCCCAGCTCGATTATCTGCTTTGGATCGCGGTTCCCAGCTATGGCTCGAACCGTCCGCGATTCGCGGATGTAGCCGTCACGGTTGACGACGTCGAGCGGCGAGGCGTGCTCGCAGAGGACGTCGAGGCGGTGGCTCGGGCGACGTTCGCGTCGGAGCAGGGAAAGATTCTGCTGCGGACGGCTGCGCGGGGCGTGCTCAAGTACATGGCTCATCGCCGCGCGAAGAAGGAGAGCGTTCTCGCCGGGTGGGCGGTCAACGCGCTGAACGTCGCCACCGAGCGCGCCGACACGCGGTCGTGGGAGACCCTTCCGAACCGCATCCACGTGGTACGGATGAGTCTGCCGGACGGCGCGCACGACATCGCGCTGACGTTCCTCAGCCGCGACGGCGCGCCGCTCGCCACGGAGACGCTGCCGGGCGTCCGCGTTCGGGCGAACCGGATCACCGTTCTCAACTACCGGACGTTCGAATAGGCGTCTCAACGCGATCTGCTGGAGCGTCCGACTCCGCAGAAGGGCGTGTTGACGCGACTTCAACCGGCGCATAGACTTCATCCGTGGCTCTCACGATGGCTCGCCTCCTCAGACATTCGTACGCGCTTCTGCTGGTCTCCGTCCTCGCGGCGCTCCCAGGGTGCACTGCGACCGCGATACGCACCGTGGTCGATCGTTCCGATGTCGCGATGGAGGCGACGAACCTGGCTCGTCTCGAAGGCAACCGCCTCTATGTGCCCGCCGCCGTCGAAGGCTTCGGTCCGCTAGCGCTGGTGGACGGCGTGACGGCTCCCTCCGAGTGGGAACCGGGGTCCGGTTGGCAGGTCGAGTTCACCGGCGCTCTACTGCGGAACCGGGTGTTCGACCCATCCGATCACGACGCGGCAGAGGAGCCGGTCGAGTGGATGGGCTTGCGCCGCAACTTTCGGGGCGGCAAGGAGTATTCCTGTCTGGGCTGGGTCATCCTGGAGATGAGCCGACCGAGAGTCGTGACGGGTATCGTGCTGCACAGCGTCGATACGGCGGAGTTCCCAGCGTCGAAGTTCGGGGTCCGCGATGTGCTGGTCGAGTGCTGGGACGCTGCGACGGATCGCTGGATGCGCGCGATCCCGGTCGGCGGGCCAGACAGCCGGTGGAACACCGTCGAAGAAGCCACAGCGCCTCGGATCGCGGTTCCGTTCCAGCCGGTGCGCACGGATCTCGTCCGAGTGGCGATACGATGGACGAACGCCTCGACTCGGACGCGGTCTTTGACCGTCATGGGTCGCCGGGAGGAGTACGCGTCGGGTACGATTCGTCTTACCGAGCTCGAGGTGCTCGGACCCGCAGAACCCGACGACGTGGTCGCCGTGGCGGCTAGCGAGAGGGTGCCGGAGACGCCGTCCGACCTCGAGCACCAGAGCGCCGAGCAACGACGCGCCGACGAGAGCCTCGCGGCGACGACCGTCTCAGCGTATATGCGCGCCTACGAGGAACACGACATCGTGGCGCTCGCGGCGACGCTCGACGCGTCGTTCCAGTCCGGTGAGGACGACCGCACGGCGTTCTTGGAGCGAACGGAGGAGACATTCCGCGCATTTCCCTACTTCCTGTTCCGCTATGAACCGCCGGCGATCGAGCGTGTGACCGCCGATGAGGCGTCCGCCGTGGTCAACTACTCCCTCCGCCTGTCGCCGCTGGTGCCCCGCACGGCGACGGGGTCCTTGGTGTTCCGGCTCGCAAGAACAGGTGACCAGTGGAAGATCGCCGGGCTTTCGACAGAGGCGCGATGAAGCGTTCGACCTGCTGCCTGTTGGCGATGGCGTGCGTGGCTCTGGTTCTCGGCTGCGCGTCCACGACCAGGACCGTTCCGAACCAGGACGAGTACGTACAATCGACGATTCTGCCGGCGCTGCGAGCTCGAAGGCAGCTCACGGAGACGCTGCGGCTGCAGTTGTCTCTGGAGGTCGATGAGAACGGCTCGAAATCAGAGGTGCGGCAGATCGCCCTCTACAAGCGACCGGATCGGTTCCGCCTACAGGCGCTGGACCCGATGAACGTGACGCGCGTGGTCGTCATCACGAAGTCGGATCGTCTCAAGATGCTCTGGGTGCGCGAGTACGAGGGGATCGACGCTCCGCTCACGGACGACATCCTCCGGCGCATCTTCCGATTGGACATCCGAGTCGATGACGTCCGCAGCGCGTTTCTGGCGGACCCGTTCCAGGGCGACACGATCAACCTGCGTTCCGAGCGTCGCGGCGACGATATCGTCGTGACACGACCTTCCGGGCGAGTCGGTCTCGTCGACGAAATCACGATCGGCATGCTCGACGCGGAGCCCATCGTCCGGTCATGGACGATTCGGGATTCCGCCGGTGTCGTCGCTCAACGGACCGTGTTCGACGACTACCGCGAGACCGACGGCATCCTGCGCCCGATGGACGTCATCATCGAGCGTCCGGGAGACGGCATGCGGATGCGATTCCGCGTGACCGACGCCCAAGCGAACACGGAGATCGCGGACGCCTCGTTCGAGATGGAGTTCCCACCGGGCGCGAAGGTTCAGGTCGTCCCGTGACGGCGCAGCTCACCGTTGATGCGTTCGCCAAGCTGAACCTCTATCTCGACGTGCTTCGTCGCCTGCCGAGTGGCTACCACGAGATCAAGACGCTGTTCCATTCCGTCAGCCTCGCAGACCGCCTAGTCGTCGAGGTGCATCCGAACACTGAGGGCGTCGTGATCGAGTGTGACCATCCCGATGTTCCGTGCGACCGCACCAATCTGGCGGCTAGGGCGGCTGAGGCGTTTCTGGGACTTGCCGGTCTCCGGGTCGGAGTCGTCGTTCGGATCACGAAGCGCATCCCGATAGGCGGCGGGCTGGGAGGCGGCAGCGCCGACGCCGCCGCGACGCTGGTCGCGCTGGACCGGCTGACCGGCCAACGGCACAGCCTGGGCGACCTGCAGCGCCTTGGCGCAGAGCTCGGCGCCGATGTGCCGTTCTGTATCGCCGGCGGCGCTGCTTGGGGCTACGGAACCGGAACCGAGCTCGTGCGTGTCGAGCCAGCCGCCGGTACACCCGTGCTGCTGGTCAATCCCGGCGTGCGCATCGACACGGGATGGGCGTATCGCGCTCTCGCGATCTCGGTCGGCGAGTCCGCCGAGACGGGATTCGCTTTGACGGACGGGGGAGCGAGTGCTACGATTCAGCCGCGTCCCCCGTGCGGCGAGGCGTGCGGCAAGCCGTCTAGCGAACCGGTATCGGCGGTGATGGCTCTCGCCTACAACCGCTTCCAGGATGTCGTGGCGGCAGCGTACCCGGAGATCGGCGACGCACTCGCTGGTCTGCGCTCTTCGGGCGCGACCGCGATGATGTCGGGCTCGGGCGCCACGGTCTTCGGGGTGTTCCTGGATGCGTCGGCGCGGGACGCTGCCTATCGCGCGCTGCGCAGCCGGTTCGCGTTCGTGGAGCCTGCGGCACTCGTTTCCTGCGGTGTGGGAATCGTCGATGCCAGCCCCGCGGATGGTTCCTCCGCTGCCGCGCCGTCGGCGACGGCAGACACTGATGGCCGGTAGCCAAGCGGTAAGGCAGTGGACTTTGGATCCACCATTCGGAGGTTCGAATCCTCCCCGGCCAGCCATTGACGCTGGCAACGTTCTGACTGCGATCTAGTTGGAGACCGACATGCAGCAGGTTCGACTCGACGCGGAACACCGTACGGCTCACGGTTCCGCTGCCGCTCGCCGCGCTCGTCGCGCAGGCAAGGTTCCCGGTGTGCTCTATGGTTCGGGTGGCTCGACGACGCCGATTCAGATCGACTCGCGCGACCTGCACCAGCTTCTCATGAGCCACGCGGAACACGCACTGATCGCCTTGCACCTCGATGGAACCGACACTCCCGTGGTTCTCCGAGAGCTCCAGCGGAACTCTTTCCGCCGCGAGCTGCTCCACGCGGACTTCCTCCGCGTCCGCATGGATACGGAGATCACCATGGATGTGAACCTGACGCTCGAAGGCGAAGCGCCCGGCGTCGACGAGGGCGGAATCCTCGAGTTCCTGTCACGCACCCTCCACATCCGCGCTCTCCCGGCGAACATTCCAGAGGGTATCCACATCGACATCTCCCAGCTCGGAATGGGGGCGTCGGTTCACGTCCGCGATCTGGAAGTGCCGGATACGATCACCGTCCTGACCGATCCCGATACCGTGCTCGTCACAGTTGCCACGCCGCGCGTCGAGACGGTCGAGACTGCGGTTGAAGAAGGCGCTGAAGAGAGCTCTGAACCCGAAGTCGTCGGCAGGCGCGGTGCTGCTGAGGACGACGAGTAGCGCTGGGTTCCGCGAAGCCGCGCTGGAGACAGCGAGCCTATCCATGGCTGCGAAGTCGAAGCCCCATCCGATGCGTTCGCATTGGCTTGGGGCTTTCGCCATTTGCGTCGTGCTCGTCCTGCTGTCCGCTAGTCGGTCGGCTCACGGTCAGACGCTGTCCTTCGTGGACGCGACGGGAGCCTCTCTGGGCGAGTCGAGGTACCTTCGGGTCGAAGGCACAACCTATTTGCCGGTCGACGCCTTGAGCGCCGTGTTCGACGGCGAAGTGGTGCCCATCCGAGCGCGTCACCGTTACACGGTTCCAACCAAGACGCTGACGGTGCAGGTCGAGTATGAGGACGACACGACGATCCTGCGCGTCGTCGCGGGAACCCAAGGCGTCCGGGGAAGCGGGGACAAGCAGTTCCGGCTCGCAGGCCCGCTCCGCGAGCAGAACGGCTCGTTCTGGTTGCCGATCGGGTTCTTCACGGAGGTGATTCCGGGCGTGACCGGCGTGGCGATCACCTATCGGTCTGAGGCTGGGCAGATCGCCGTGTCGGTTGGCGCATCCTCCAGCCCGACGGCTCCCGCCGGCAGCGACCCGTCGGTCGCCAGCGGACCTCCCCCTCCGCCAGCCAGTCCAGAGCTCGTCGGCGGGGATTCGCCGTACAGAGCGACGCCAATCGCCACGCCCGCATGGTCTGAGCTGGTCGTCGCAATCGATGCCGGACATGGCGGACCCGACGCCGGCGTGCAGATGAACGGGCTGGTCGAGAAACAGCTCACGCTGGAGCTTGCGATGCGCCTGCAGCGCCTGGCGCAATCCGTCGGCGCGCGTGTGGCGATGGTCAGAACCACCGACGAACGCGTGTCGGCAGAGGCGCGGAGCGCCGTTGCGGCTTCTGCCAATGCCAGCGTCTACGTGGCGCTGCACTTCAACGCGTCGTACCAGAGCGAGAAGTCCGGGTTCCGCATTCTGATCGATAACCCGTCGGCGGCGAGCGCGTCCGGTGGGAACCGAAGCCGCACGCCGATCCAGCGCGCCTTCGTCGACGCGAGTCGCCGGGCGGCGGAGCTCATCGAGGCGGCTCTGAGCGCCGCCGGATTCGAGGGCGGGCGCCCCATAGAGCTCCCGTTGGCGACGTTGCGGCGGGCTCATCTCCCGGCGGTTCATCTCGAACTGGCGTTCCTCTCGAATCCCAAGGAAGCCGACGTGTGGCGGATGAGCGCGACGCTCGACCGCGCTGCCGAGGCGATCTGGTCTGGGGTCGCGAGGTTCCACCCATAGGGGAGAATGCGTGATGGGCAGTCGATGTCGGCGCATCATCGGTTCTCCAGTCGCGTGGGGCATCGGCGCCGGCGTGTTGATCGTCGCCGGGCTGCTCGCGTGGCTCGTCTTCCCCAGCCTGATGCGCGATCGCGTCACCGACACGGACGAGAGCGTCGTCGAAGGCGACGAGGAGGGCGAGTTCCTCGGCGTCGGGGTGCGGCGGCGGTCTGTCGAGCTGGTCTACCCCAACGGCGAGGGTGGATGGACTCGCGAGGAGCGAACGATCCAGTTGCCGCCGGACGATGCGCGACGGTTGCGCGTCGTGCTGGACGCCTGGGTGCAGGGGAGCGAGCGGGGTCAGACCCTCTTTCCGCGACGGACGCGCGTTCTGTCTGCCTTCGTAGACGGTGACGGAAGAGCTTACGTCGATTTATCGGAGGACGCTGTGCGCGGCTTCGCGCCGGGCTCCGCCTCCGAGGTCGAGGCGATTTCGGGCATCGCGCGAACCATCGAGGCGAACCTGCCTCGGGTTGTCGAGCTCCAACTCCTCGTCGACGGTTCCCCGGTGGTATCACTCGGCGGGCACATCGCCGTCGATATGCCCCTCTCGGTCGCGTACTTCGCTGATCTGCCCTGACCGGAGGCGATCCCTTGGCTCGGATCGAGATCGTCGTGGTCGGGCTCGGCAACCCCGGGCGCGAGTATCAGGATACGCGGCACAACATCGGGTTCCGTGTGATCGACCTCCTCGCGAAGCGGCACGCCACGGGCATCCCCCGGTCCAAGCATCAATCTCTCATCATCCCTGCTCGCGTCTCGGAGCGGGCTGCCGCATTGGTGAAGCCCCTGACCTACATGAACCGCAGCGGCGACGCCGTGAAGGGCGTGGCGCGGGAGTCCTACCTCGATGCGGACTCAGTGTGGGTGATCTACGACGACTTCAACCTGGATCTGGGCACGCTGCGCCTTCGTCCGTCCGGGAGCGACGGCGGACACAACGGGATGAAGTCGATCATCGCCAGCCTCGGCTCGGACGTATTCCCGCGCATACGATTGGGGATCGGCAGAGGACACGGCGCTTCGGACGACCGCGACTTCGTGCTGAGCCGATTCCGTCCCGACGAGCGTGAGACGGTCGCGCGCCTTGTCGAGCGCGCGGCGGACGCGCTGGAACGCGCTCTGACCGACGGCGTCGAGTTGGCGATGAGTCAGTTCAACGGCAGCGTCGTTCCGGCGGAGTTGTGTCTGTCACGATGAGGATTCGTGGAACCTCCCCCCACCTCAATCTTCCCCACGCTTCGCGGGGGAGGAGGCATTATCCCTCCTTGAATGGGGGAGGGTCAGGGCGGGGTTGGTTCTCCCAAGCATCAACCTGACAGACCAGTAGCCCAGTGCGGATGTATTGCCGCGTGGCTTCTCGCCCTTGACGCCCTCCTACCATGGGCAATGTACCGATTAACGGCGGTGTTGGGGCGTGTTGCCTCGCCGCTGGCGATGCCGTTCCATACCGCTCGCAGGAACACCACGGCTTCGAGGTTCGGTCCAGCAACCTGGGGTGCATGGCTGGTCTCCCGGCTCTCGCTGGGGATCAGCAGAACGCGTCCATGACCCGCCGTCGGTCGGACTGGCGCAGGACGCGGCTCATCTGTGGTTGTCATCAGGCAGGCTTTCCGGTAGCGCTTAGGCGCAGCCAACCCGCTCGCTGATCGGCGCGCACGTCGCGGCACGTCGCGGCACGTCGCGAGCGCGGATTCGACGCACCCGTCGCACTCACCAGAACGACTTCCTGAACGCGCGGTCGCTTCCAAGAGCGGGGCGACGGCGTTCCCTATCGGCATTCTCGTTGAGACTGCACGCTGTCGTATGGAACCGGCGCGCAGAGGGTAGGAGACCACTCAGACCCAAAAGGGATCATGCCAAATGACGATTCATGTGCCACCAGCCTCCGTTCACCCGTCAGCGCCTGCGCCGGTACGAGCTGGTGACGAACGGTTCGAGCCGCTTGACGCGGTGATCAAGAGGCATCAGGGCAAGCCCGACTCCCTGATCGAGATCCTGAACAGCGCCCAGGTCCGGTTCGGGTTCCTGGGAGGAGAGTTGCTGGACTTCGTCGCTCGGAGGATGCGGCTCCCGTCGAGCTACGTCTTCGGTGTGGCGACGTTCTACCACATGTTTTCGCTGGCGCCGAAGGGGCGACACACGTGCGACGTGTGCATGGGCACCACGTGCAGCGTGAAGGGCGCTCGTCGGCTTCTCGAAGGACTGGAACGCGCGATGGGGATTCGAGCCGGCGAGACCACCGCCGATGGACGAATCTCCCTGCAACTGGTTCGCTGTCCGGGCACCTGCGGGATGGCGCCCGTTGTCTACTACGACGGAGTCGCCATCAGCTACGAGACGACGGCGTCCGCCGTCAAGCGTGTGAAAGGGTGGCTAGACGATGGATCTGAGCGGGCTCCATAGCATCGCGGAACGCGAACGCCACAGCCGAAAGCCGAACACGATCCGTTGCTGTGCGGCGATGGGGTGCGAGGCAGCCAGATCACGCCAAGTGCGGGTTGCGCTCCGATCCGCTGTCGCCGCCGCCGGACGTCAGGACTCGATCGAGGTGCAGGGCGTCGGGTGCTTGGGCTTGTGCAGCGCCGGGCCCCTCGTGCGAGTCGAACCCCAAGGCGTCATGTACCAACGCGTCACGCCCGAGGACGTCCAATCGATCGTCGCCGCCGTCGATGGCGGCACATCGACAGCCGAACGGGCGGACCTATCCCACCCCTTCTTCACCCTCCAGTATCCGATCGTCCTCGAGAACTCGGGCAAGGTCGATCCGGAGCGGATCGAATCCTACGTCGCCGAGGGCGGCTACGAGACGCTCTACCACGTCCTGCGGGAGATGTCGCCTGCAGAGGTCGTAGACGAAGTGAGCCGGAGCGGGCTGCGGGGACGCGGAGGAGCCGGGTTCCCCACCGGGCTCAAATGGGCGACCGTCGCGAAGACCCAAGCCGACTGGAAATGCGTCGTCTGCAACGCCGACGAAGGCGATCCAGGCGCGTTCATGGATCGCGCCGTCATGGAGAGCGATCCGCACCGGATCCTCGAAGGCATGGCGATTGCCGCGTACGCCGTCGGGGCGAACCAGGGCTATATCTACGTGCGCGGCGAGTATCCCCTCGCCTACGACCGGCTGCAGGTCGCCATCCAGCAGGCGGACCGGCTCGGACTGCTCGGATCGCGCATCTTCGACTCGCCGTTCGACTTCCGGATCGATCTTCGGATCGGCGCGGGAGCGTTCGTGTGCGGCGAGGAGACGGCGCTGATGGCGTCGATTCAGGGACAGCGCGGGACGCCGAGACCCAGACCGCCGTACCCCGCCGAAGCCGGGCTCTGGGGCAAGCCGACTCTCATCAACAACGTCGAGACGTTCGCCAACATCCCGCCGATCCTGAAACGCGGGGGTGGCTGGTACGCCGCCATCGGGACGGACAAGAGCAAGGGCACCAAGGTGTTCTCGCTGACGGGTCACGTGCGCCATACGGGGCTCATCGAAGTGCCCATGGGGACGACGCTCCGAACCATCGTCGAGGACATGGGCGACGGCGTCCCGAATGGGCGCGCGCTCAAGGCGGTTCAGACGGGCGGGTCATCCGGCGGCTGTGTGCCCGCAAGCGAAATCGACGTGTCGGTGGACTACGAATCGCTCGCGGCGCTGGGCTCCATCATGGGGTCGGGCGGCATGGTGGTTCTCGACGATAGCACGGACATGGTCGATCTCGCGCGGTTCTTCATGGAGTTCTGCGCGGATGAGTCCTGCGGGAAGTGCGTTCCGTGCCGCGTGGGAACCGCTCAGATCTACCGGCTGCTGGAGCGCTTCGTCGCCCGCGAGGCGACCGAGAGCGATCTCGTGCTGCTGGAGGAGCTGTGCGACCTGCTGCGGAGCGCCAGCCTGTGCGGGTTGGGGCAGAACGCTCCGAACCCCGTTCTGAGCACGTTGCGGTACTTCCGCGAGGAGTACGAGGCGGGTATGGCGTCTATCGGGGCGTCGCGCGGACTCATCCGCGAGCCCGCTGTTGTCGGTCGTCCGGCGTAGCGCCGGTCGCCGCATCAGAAGGAGTATCACGTGATAGCCGTCACTCTGACGATCGACGACCGGCTCGTGAGCGCCGGGGACGACGACACGATCCTCCATGCAGCCCATGACGCCGGGATCGCGATCCCGACGCTGTGCCACTTCGAGGGCATCGCCGACATTGGCGCGTGTCGGCTGTGCCTCGTGGAGATCGAGGGATCTCCGAAGCTCTTCGCGGCGTGCACGACGCGTGTCACGGAGGGCATGGTCGTGCGCACCGACACGGAGCGCCTGCGTCGGCATCGCAAGCTGATGATCGAGCTGATGCTTTCCGAGCGGAACCACGTCTGCTCAGTCTGCGTCGCCAACGGTCACTGCGAGCTGCAGGATCGGGCGATTCAGGCGGGCGTCGACCACGTCCGGGTCGAGTATCTCTACCCGAAGTTCACGATGGACCTGTCCCACAAGCGCTATGGAGCCGATCCGAACCGCTGCATTCTGTGCGCTCGTTGCGTCCGCGTATGCGACGAGGTGGAGGGGGCGCACACCTGGGACATCGGCGGGCGCGGCATCGCAAGCCACGTCGTCACCGATCTGTCGGCTCCCTGGGGCGATTCGGCGACGTGCACGGCTTGTGGGAAGTGCGTCACAGCCTGTCCAACCGGCGCTCTCTTCTCCCAGGGGGCGACCGTCGGCGAGCTCGAAAAGGATCGCTCGCGTCTGGCGTTCGTCGTCACGGCACGCAAGACGCGGGAGTGGGTCCGTTAGTCATGGGCAACCGCGCCTGCCAAGATACGACACGCTCTGCGTACAATCAGCCGTCTTCGGACGGCTGATCGTACGCCTCCTGCCGTCCGTAGCCCGTCGTCGACACGACGCCATCGGCTCCGATGCGAACGACCGAGAACGCGTTGTTGTCTCTGCCGGGCCCTTCGACCTGCGCGCGCATCGTGTAGTAGTCGATTCCGCCGATGCGCGACCGCGCTCCCCGGTGGTCGTGTCCCTGGAACACGGCGCGCACGTGCCCGGACGCCTGGAGCACGTCGCGCACGTCCGGGGCGTTCTTGACGCCGTGGGCTCCGCCGTCATCGTCCAGGCGTTGGTGGACGAAGACGAACGTCGGGTTCTCGGTCGCTGCGAGGTCTTCCGAGAGCCAACGCAACTGGTCCTGCGGGATGAACGTCTGCGTCCAGTCGAAGTTGCCGGCGTCGTAGTCCGACCCATCGGCATTGTGGCAGGCGTCCAGCACGACGAAGTGCGCGCCGCCGTGATCGAACGAGTAACGCGACGCCTTCGCCTCGCACGCATCGAGGAATCGTCGCTTCGACAGTGCGGCGACGTCGTGGTTCCCAAGAACCCGATGCCACCTCACGCCGACTTCCGACATCGCGGCTCGGATCGTCGCCAAGAAGGCGAGCTCTTCTTCCACCGTCGATCCCTTGTCGACGACATCGCCCAAATGGACGCAGAACGCGGGTCCGCACCGTCGGATCGCCTCGACGGCGTCCTGCATCTTGGGGAGAGAGTCGCGGTAGTGGCGGCTGTGCGCCGGGTCGCGGTCGGCGTAGTGGGTGTCCGCCACCAGTCCGAACACCACGGGCTGTTGGTTGTCTGCCTTCATTCCGCGCGCCACTCCGAGCGCAGCGCCAAACGACCCCGCCAGCCGGAGCCAGTCACGACGCGTGTACCGTGCCTCGGGAGGTCGGTTCTTGCAGTCCATTTCGGCGAACCACATCCTGTTCCATCGGGCGGAACCGAATGATCCCAGTCTGGGAACGCATTGTCCGCCCCATGCCGACTGACTATAATTGCCGAACCCGTCCCATGCAATCGCCACGATCTTAGGTAAGCACGATGCCCATGAACCCAAGACCGATCAACACGCGCACCGCGACCGGCGACGACTTCCCGTGGGGGCGCATCCGATGGCTCAGCTCCCAGGCGCTGGACCCCGACGCCGAGATGACCTTCGGCGTCGTCTACATCGACCCCGGCGAGTCGAACCCGTTGCACTACCATCCCAACTGCGAGGAGGTCATCTTCGTCCTCGCAGGGCAGTGCGACCATCGCCTGGGAGACGAATCCTTCGCGCTCGAAGTCGGTTCGTCGCTGCGGATACCACGCGGCGTCGTCCACAAGGCGATGAACACGGGGTGGGAGCCCGTGATGATGGTCATCGCCTACTCAGCTCCGAACCGGGAGACGGTGTTCCTCGAAGGCTGAGGTGGCGGCACGCGGCATGAAGACGGATCGCGTCACATCATCTCAGGGCGCGGAGTCGATACGGAGCTCGTCGTCGGCGACGCGCCTTGTCGTCTCCCCGCGCAGCATCGAGGAGTTCCGCGCGCGGATCGCGGTCGGTGATCTCCTCGCCGGTCGCGTGCTCGAAAACGTCGACGAAGGGCGATCCATCGTACGATTCCTCGACTTCAACGTGGTCGCCGAGTCTCAGACGCCGATGGAGCGCGGCGCGACGGTTCGCGCCGAGGTGACGGCGATTGGCGACCAGGTTCTGATGCGGCTCCTCCAGCCGGGCGGATCGCTCGAACAGGCGGTCGATCTCCTCGACCGGATCGGCGTGCCGACCACGCGCGCGAACCTCGAAGTGGTCGCGCTGATGGCGCGCGCCGGCGTGCCGATGACCCCGGCGAACCTGGTCGAAATCCTGAACGCTGCCAGCGGCAATCCCAGCATCCCGCCCGATATCGCGGTCTTGGCGCGTTCGCTGGGCGTTCCGCTGTCCCCGTCTTCGCTCGATGCTCTGGCAGCGCTGGCAGAACCGATACCGCCGTTGGGAGATGGACTCGCCTCGCTTCAGGGGAACCTGGCTGCTGCTACTCCGATCCTCGGGGAACGAGGTGAGGCGGCTCGGACGCTTGCCGCGTTTCTGACGGGGATCGTGGTCGATCCGAACGCGGGCAACGTCGCTGAGCAGACGCAGCGGTTCCTCGCGGCACTGGGGTTGGGCGTCGAGAGGGCGGTCCAGGGCGACAACCCCTCGGCGGAATCGCTCAAATCGCTGCTTTGGGCTGCCCGCGCGGAACTGGGCGCGGCTCTGGGAGCGGCGGGCCCTGCGGGCTCGACGACCCTTGCGGCGCTAGCCGGGAACATCGACGGCTTGCTGCGGCAGTTGGACGCTCTCCAACTGCTCGCCCGACTGGCTCCATCGTCCTTGCCCAACCTCTACCTGCACTACGCCTACTGGGCTGGCATCCCTCGCCCGCTCACGCTGGAGGTTCGCCATCGGTCGCGGAGCCCCGGCGAGGAGACCGAAGCGGACAACACAGACATCGAGTTCGCCGTTCGGACGCAGCGATGGGGGGTTGTGCGCGTGCGCATGGCGATCCGCGATGGATCTATCACCGGGCGGCTCGAGACAGAGACGACCGACGGCAGGCAGTTTGCGCAGAGCCGGATCGGGACGCTCGTTTCGCGGCTGGGCGACATCGGGTACACGGTGCAGGCGTTCGGATGCATGGTTGCGGGGAAGCGGCAGGAGCCGGTTGTCGCTCGTCTGTCGTTGAGCAGCGCGGGCTCGGTCGACTTGGAGGCGTGAATGTCTCCCAAACCCCCAACCAAATGGACTGATCGCGCGTCAGACGCATTCGCACAACTGACTTCGAGCGACGCGAAGCCGAAGGTCGTCCGGCTGCGAGACGGCGGCGAGGCATCCAATGGCGAACGACCGTCGGACAAGCTCTTGCGCATCGCGGAATCCAGTGGGTGGGACATCCACAGCGATCCAGACCTGGTGGACTTCCTTTCGACGGTCGATGTGGCGGAGAACGTGCCGCGAAAGCTGAACGACCTGATCGCCGAGGTGCTACTGTTCTGCTGGGAACTGGACGGTGAGGGGTCGGTAGGTGAGGAGCCGGCAGACGGCTCCTCACAGACAGTCCGGTGACTCGGTCGGCGGCATATCTCCGCTGCCGACAGACCTTTGAAGGTGACGACGCACTTCAGGAGGATCATCCATGAAGCTAGGCGTGGTGGGCGCTGCCGCTTCGCTGGCGGCTGCCCTCGGTTGCGGCGGCGGATCGAAAGCTCCGGTGGCGGCTTCCCCGGCAGAGGCAGTTCAAGAGGTCTCGTTCTCGGCATTCATCGCGCCGGTTCTCGCGACCAAGTGCGTGCGATGCCACACGGGCGAACGGGCTGCCGACGGGGTCAAACTGGCTTCCTACGAGGAAGTGATCGAGCACGTTGTACCGGGCGATGCGGATTCGAGCCACCTCTACGAGATGATCTCCGGTCCCCAGCCCAAGATGCCGAAGGGCTCCGCCGCGCTGCCGGAGCGCACCCAGCAACTCTTCCGCGACTGGATCAACCAGGGCGCCAAGAACAACTAGGCGCTGAACCCGCTCTCAGAACACCCTGGCGATCGTCGCGACGCCGAACGTGACGGCAATGGCGATCGCCAGCGGCAGCAACGCCCCGACCGTCGTCCATTTCGCGCTCCGAGTCTCCTTCCAGATCGTCCAGATCGTCGTTGAACAGGGGTTGTGGAGGAGCGAGAACAGCATCAGGCAGATGGCGGTCAACAGCGTCCAGCCGTGACCGTCGATCAACACCGCCCTCAGTTCGTCGAGACTGTCGAGCTCCAGCATCGTCGACGCGCCCAAGTACGCCATCAGCATCGTCGGGACGATGATCTCGTTCGCCGGGATCGCGACGATGTACGCGAGGATGATGACCCCGTCCAGTCCGAGCGCGTTGCCAAACGGATCCAGGGCTCGCGATACGATGGCTGTCAGCGACTCCCCGCCCACGGCGATGGCTCCGAGCAGCCAGATGACCATGCCCGCTGGAATCGCCATGACGACGGCGCGGTAGAGGACGAACAGCGTGCGGTCGATGAGCGACGTGTAGAGTGTCTGTAGTATCTTCGGGCGTCGGTACGACGGCAGTTCGAGCGTGAAGTGGCTCGCCTCTCCCTTCAGCACCGTTCGCGAAAGCGCCCAAGATACCAACAGCGTCATGCCGATTCCTAGGACGACGACGAGCATGACCGTCCCCGCCGCCGCGACGGACGCCAGCACGGGTGGGAACGACGCAGCGACGAAGATCGTCGCGAGCATGATGAGCGTTGGGAACCGCCCGTTGCAGGGCACGAAGTTGTTCGTGAGGATCGCGATGAGCCGCTCGCGGGGGGAATCGATGACGCGGCACGCGGTCACTCCGGCGGCGTTGCAGCCGAACCCCATGCACATCGTCAACGCTTGCTTGCCATGGGCTCCCACCTTCTGGAAGGCCTTGTCCAGATTGAAGGCGATCCTGGGTAGGATGCCGAAGTCCTCGAGAAGCGTGAACAGAGGGAAGAAGATCGCCATCGGCGGCAGCATGACGGCGACGACCCATGCGAGCGCCTTATACGCGCCGTCCCAGATGAAGCCGGTGAGCCACGCAGGCGACCCCATCGAGGCGAACCACTGGGAGCCCCAGTCGCCAGCGGCGAACAACGCGGTCGCGATCATCTGCGAGGGCACGTTCGCCCCGGCGATGGTCACCCAGAACACGACGGCGAGCGCGACACCCATGATCGGCAAGCCGAACACCGGTGACGTGATGATGCGGTCCAGCAGATCGCCATACCGCTGCCGGCGGCTCGCGGTGTAGCGCACGCAAGCGGCGACGATGCGTTCCACATGGGCGTAGATGCTCTCGACGATGTGGTCGCGGTACTCCGGCGGGAAGGAGCGTTGCACTTCGGAGGCGCACTCGATGACCGTCCTACCAGCCTCGATTGACTGAGGCGGCGCTTCGACGGGAACGGCTGCCGGGCTGTCGCCGAGGAGCGCCAACTGACCCGTCGCGACCGCCTCCCGCATCTTGGGGTCGCCGTCGAGGAGCCGCATCGCCACCCAACGGGGACAGGAGAGCTTCGGAAACGCCTGCGCGACATGCGAGGTCAGGTCGTCGATCCCTGCTGCGACGGGCTCCGCCGATTCGATGCGCTTGGGGTGCGGGCGCACCTCGCCAGAGGCGACACCCAGCACGGCGTCCATCAGTTCGGGAAGTCCCTCACCGTGCAGCGCGGACGTGGCAACCGCGGGAACCCCCAATGCGTCCGCCAGCGCATCGACATCCACCTCGATGCCCTTGGCGCGGGCTTCGTCCATCAGGTTGACGCACACGACAGCGCGATCCGTGATTTCGAGTACTTGGAGGACGAGGTTCAGGTTCCGCTCGAGAACAGTCGCGTCGACGACGACGACCGTGCAATCCGGCTGTCCGAAGAGGATGAAGTCGCGCGCGATCTCTTCATCGACCGAAGTGGACAGCAGCGAGTAGGTGCCGGGCAGGTCCACCAACCGGAACCGTTTCCCGCCGTGTCGGAGTGTACCTTCGGCGCGAGCGACGGTCTTGCCCGCCCAGTTGCCGGTGTGCTGTTTGAGCCCCGTGAGGGCGTTGAAGACCGTGCTCTTGCCGGTGTTCGGGTTGCCTGCCAGCGTGATGGTGTAGTCTTCCGCCCCGAGCGGCGGAGCGATCTGAAGGAATGACTCCTGTGCTCCGTGCGCAGTCGGCGCGCCTTCAGGGACCGATCGCTGCATCTTGACCTCCCTTGCCATCAGATCGAACGGCTTTCGCGTACAACGCGGATGCGCTCGCTCTGGTCACGCCGCAGAGCGATCATCGACCCACGCACGCGATAGGCGCAGGGATCGCTGAACATGCTGGATAGGGCGCATTCCACAATGGTTCCGGGGACGATACCCAGATCGAGGAGTCGGCGGCGAGACATGCCGCGACATTGCTCGTCCAACCGCGTCACGCGCCCCTTCTCTCCCAGCCGCAGGTGCGACAGCGGCATGTCGTCTGCGTGTCGCCTCACCGCCTCCACGCCGACGCGGCTGGCGGCGGCACGCGAGACGACGATGTCGTTCGATCCGTCGTTCAGCGTGATATCGGCTGAACCGGATTCGCGCACCTCGATGGTCATGCCAGGGCGGACCCCGGCTCTTGTGAGTTCCAGGAAGGTGGACGCCGGCTCATCCTCGACGTGAACGACGCGCGCCGGAACCCCGGCTTCCCACTCGCTCAACGAGGTCGAGTCATGCTGCATGCGATCGCCCGGCGCGGCGGGGATCGGGTCGCCGTGCGGGTCTTCGCGCGGGTATCCAAGGAAGGCGTCGAGCGATTCGACGCCGTCCGGGCTCAGTCGATGCTCCGCGCGATCCGCCTCCCGGTGGAGCGCCGTCGCCGGCTTGCCGATCTCGTCGGCGAGGTAGCGTTCCCACAGGCGATGGGCGCGCACGATGCGCAGCGCCCACTCTTCGCCTTCCTCCGTCAACCGCAGACCGGCGGACGAGACTGAGAGCAGGCGGTGCTGCTCCATGTCGGCGACGAGCTCGAGCGCTTCCTGGTGCGATGTCTGGAGGTGCCCTGCGAGTGATTTGGCGGTGGCGAGTCGATCCTGATCCATGCCGCTGAGCACGTGCTTGAGCGTGTCCTCGACGAGGACGCGCCGGACGCGTTCCTGACGCCTGCGCGATCTGAAGAGTGCCATCGGCTACCTCCCGGGATTATTTAGCCTGTGCTAAATGATAGCTCGCTGACACCACGCGGTGCAACCGATGGTGTACGGTCGGGTTGAACGCGAGCGCGCGAACGGATACGCTCGGATGGTCGCCTGCCGAAACGCCGACTACACGTGGGGATCGTACGTTGGAGTCACGCTTGCCGCCGGTCCGCGCCGTCCTGTTCGATCTCGATGGCTTGCTTGCCGACACGGAGACCCTGCAGAAGCAGGCGTTCGAGGAGGTGTCACAACGGTACAGCTCGCAGCGCGTCACGATCTACGAGGAGATGCACGCGTCGTTTGTGGGCAAGTCCGACTTGGAGAACGCGCGCGAGGTCATCGACGCGTTCGGTCTGAACGTGGACGCCAGAACGCTGATCGAGGAGCGAGCGGATGTTTACGTAGACATCCTCAATCGGTCGGCGGTGGAACCGATGCCGGGGATCGCTGGGCTTCTCAAGGGGTGCCGCGAGCGAGGGCTGCGCATGGCGGTGGGCTCCAGCTCCATCCGTCGGTTCGTGGAGACCTCGCTGGCGCAGGTGTTCCGCTCGATGTGGTGGGAGGATGCGCCCGGGGAATGGTTCGACGCGATCGTCTGCGGCGACGATCCGACGATAGCGGCTCGTAAGCCGGCTCCTGACATCTACTTGGAGTGCGCCCGGCTGTTGGGCGTCCGACCCGTAGAATGCCTTGTGCTGGAGGACTCGGCGTCGGGTATCGCGAGCGCGCGACGGGCTGGCATCGAGCGCGCAATCGCGGTTCCCAATGAGTACACGCGGTCGCACAACCTCAGCGATGCGTACGCCGTCCTTCAGAGCGCCGACGAGGTGCTTTCTCGTGGCTGGCTGGACGCGTGAGCTCACTTGACACGCCGGTGTCCCAGCCGCTATACGGCTGAGACGCCATGGGTCGTCTGCCCTTCGACTCGGGTGCTCGTGTCATACCTGAAGGAGACGAACGATGCGACGAAACGCGCTTGCGTGCATCGTCGCGGCGCTGGCGGCGTCCATTTCGCTCAGTGCTGCGGCGCAGAAGATCACGGTCGGGTTCGTCGGTGACGAGGGTTCCTTTGGAGCGCACAACAAGGGCGCTCTCAAGTACGCGAAGGCGAACTACGCCGTCACGGTGATTCATCCGAACGATCTGGCTAAAGCCGCTCTGACGAACCACGCGGTCGTCTGGTGGCACGACGGCGACACCGACCCGAATCCGCTGCTGTCGGACGCTGGCAAGAAGGCTCTGAAGTCGTACGTGGACAGCGGCGGGGCGGTGCTCCTCTCGGCGGCGGCGGAGATGCTCGCCAGTCCGCTCGGCGTCGAGACCGGCGTGCCGCGCATCTATGGGCCCGGGAACGACGGACAAGCAGCCGCCGTCGTCATCCGTGACGATACGCTGAACCACCCCATCTGGAAGGGGTTCAACCGGAAGGTCGGCGAGAAGATCCAGGTCACGTCGCTTGGGTACCCGAAGAGCTCGGACTACTGGTCGCGCAAGTTCGTCGATGCCGTGACCATCGGCAACTGCTGGGAGACCGGCAAGGACTGGGCCGACGAAGTGGGCGCGTTCGTCGAGTGGACGTCGAAAGCCGGCAAGGTGTTCGGGATGGGCTGGCGACTTCCCCACTTCACGGACGACAACAAGGACCTCGCAACGCTGGGCAAAGTGACGACCAACGTGATCGAGTACCTCGCCAGCGGTTCCGCGTACTTGTCTGTGGACCCGTCCGGCAAGGCAGCGACGAAATGGGGCAAGCTGAAGACCAGCCGCTAACGACGATGCCAACGTCGGCAACCGGCGCAAGGAGTTCGCTGGAGCCGCTTCGCGCCTTGACGTGTGGCCGATGGATTCCGATAATCGGTTCGGGCGCGGTCGAGTTCGATGCGCTAGGGAGGGAAGTCCATGTCGAAGTCGCTAGGCGTGCTCGTCCACGGAGCGGGTTGGGTCTCGACACAGCACATCAAGGCATTCGAGGGGAATCCGCACACGCGCGTCGTTGCGGTGTCGAGCCGTCGCCTGTCGAGCGCTCGGGCGCGCGTCGAGGAGGCGGGGTTGAGGGACGCCGGCGTGTACGACGACTTCGACGCGGCGCTCAAGCACGACGGTGTCGATATCGTCTGCGTGTGCACGCCGCAGCAGCACCACGCCGCCAACACAATCGCGGCAGCGAACGCTGGCAAGCACGTGGTCATCGAAAAGCCCATCGCGAACGGCATCGACGAGATCCGCGCGATGCGCGACGCCGTGCACAAGGCGGGCGTGCGGACCATCGTCAGCTTCGTGCTGCGGTGGAACCCGCTCTTCGAGACGCTAAAGGCGATGATCGCCGATGACGCCCTCGGCAAGGTCTACGCCGTCGAGGCGGATTACCAGCACGACATCGCCAGTTGGTGGACGGGCTACGAGGATGCCCGCAAGAAGACAACCGGCGTCAGCGCGTTCGTCACGGGCGGATGCCACGCCATCGACGCGATCCGCTGGTTCGCGGGAGCCGGTCAGTTCGAGGCGGCGAAGGCGACCGAGGTGTTCGCCTATTGTGGCGGCTGGCGCAAAGGCTTGAACCGCGAGTACGACTACCTCGCCGGGAAGTGGGTCGAGAACGCCCCGCCGTTGGAATACGAGGACTTCGAGGTCGCCATCGTCAAGTTCGACAACGGAGCCATCGGCAAGGTGTCGGTGAACTACGGGGCGATCATGCCGTACACGTTCCCGCTGGAGATCTTCGGCAACAAGGGAACCGTGAAGGACAACCGCGTCTGGTCGCACAAGTTCCCGGGGCAGAAGAGCTGGGTCACGATCCCGACGATCCTGCCGGACAGCGCCGACGTCACGCACCACCCGTTCCAGGGTCAGATGGATCACTTCGTCGAGTGCATCCTTGCGGGACGCGAGTCGCACTGCAATCTGAACGACGCGATCCACACGCACGAGATCGCGTTCGCGGCTCAAGAGTGCTACCGGACAGGGCAGCCCGTGAAGCTGCCGCTCCTGAAATAGCGCCAGGCATGACCGCGCTCGACAGCGATTGCCTGCGACGGCTCGAAGCCGCCATCCAACCGGATCGGCTCCTGCGAATGGCGTGGGAGCTCGTCAACATACCCAGCCCGACCGGCGACACGCGCGCCGCGACGGAGCACTATGCCGGTCTCCTGTCCGATGCCGGTCTCCGCGTCCGGCTCACCGATCCTCTTCCGAACGCGCCGAATCTGGCTGCCACACTGGAGGGAACCAGGGCGGGCCCGACCCTCCAGTTCGATGGGCACATCGACACCATCGCCCATGTCGTCCCCGGCTTCGACGGCTCTGAGCGCGTGGAACCGTTGCCGCACCCGCCGCCGCGCATCCACGGCGAGACGCTCTACGGACGCGGCGCTGCCGACATGAAGGGCGGACTCGCCGTCATCGCCGAGGCGGCGCGCGTCTTCGCCGAGGTCGGCTTCCCGTATCCTGGACGGCTTCTCGTCACGACACACGGATGGCACGAAGCGCCCTTCGGGTACGGACAGGACGTTCGCGAGATGATCCGCGCCGGGGATATCGGCGACGCCGCGCTGATCGCCGAGGGTCCGCACGACTTCCTCGCCGTCGCCGGTCGAGGCATGGCGATCTTCCGAGCGGTGCTGACCCGCGATGGCGACGTCCAGCACGAGAACGCGACGCCTCCCGGGACGCCGCATCCGCTCTTCGCGGCAGGGCATCTGTTGGCGCGCATCGAGGCGTTTCGGGCCCGCCTGGCGGAGCGGAGCCACGTACTGTTGCAGCCGGAGACCATCTTCGTCGGCGAAGCCCACGGCGGAGACTTCTACAACCGGTTCCCGAATCGCGCCCAGATCGTCGGCACGCGGCGATGGCATCCTGAGCGGTCGTTCGAGGACGTCCAGGCGGAGTTCGGGGAGATCGTCCGATCCGTCGGATCGGAGACGGGTGTCCACGTCGCCGTCGAGTGGCAGCTCGTCCGCGAGGGCTACCGGGTTCCTGACGCCAGCCCCATCGTCGCCGCTGCGTCCGAATCGTTCCGACTCGTCCGGGGCTCTGAGCCGCGCATCGAGGGCTTCGCCTCGGTGGGCGATGCGGCGACCTGGACGCGCGAAGGCGGCGTTCCCGCGCTCTGGTTCGGACCCAGAGCCGTCGGCGCTCACTCGGACTTGGAGTCCATCGCGCTGCCGGACATGGTCGAGCGCACGAGGATGTTCCTCGCGGCGGCTGTCGCCTACTTCAGTATGCACTGAGCGGGGCCCTACCGTCGTGCGGCTTCTGCTGCTCAACTACGAGTTCCCGCCCCTGGGCGGCGGCGGCGGTCGCGTGACCGAACGCCTCGCCCGCGAGTACGCCCGACGCGGTCACCAGGTAGATGTGCTCACCTCGGCGTACCATGACCTGCCCAGCGACGAGGAACGCGACGGCTACCGCATCGTGCGCGTCCGCGCGATGCGCCGGAGTACGAACGTCGCCCAAGTCCACGAGATGCTCTCCTACTGCGTGAGCTCGTCCATCGCGGCGGCGAAACACCACCGCGACGCGCCATACGACGCGGTGCACGCCTTCTTCGGGATACCTTCCGGCGTCGGGGCGTACTGGCTCCGGCGAAGGACGGGGCTACCGTACGTCGTGTTTCTCGGCGGCAGGGACGTGCCGCGACCGAACCCGGAGCCTCCTTACTACCGCTATCTGTACGTCCTGCTGAAACCGGCGATCCGAGCCATCTGGCGCGAGGCGTCGCACGTCGTCGCGTGCAGCGACGGACTGCGTGACCTCGCCCGCGCCACCGATCCGACCGCATCGGTCGCCGTCATCCCGGACGGCGTCGATCTGGAGGCGTTCACGCCCAAGGAGCACCGCAGCGAGGGGCCCGCGCGCATCCTCGGCATCGGCAGGCTGATCCCTCGCAAGGGGTTCGACGCTCTGATCCGCGCCACCGCAGCCCTGGAGCAGCGCGGGCGCACGGGCTTCGAAGTCGAGATCGTCGGAGACGGGCCCGAGAGGCAGTCGCTTGAACGGTTGGCGGAGACGTTGGGAGTGGGTCATCGGGTCCGATTCGCAGGAACCGTCTCCTATGCCGATCTGCCTGCGCGATACGCGGCTGCCGACATCTACGCGCTCACGTCTCACGCGGAAGGCATGCCTCTCGTCGTGCTGGAGGCGATGGCGACGGGCTTGCCGATTGTCGCGACCGACGTCCAGGGCATGCAGGAACTGGTTGAGGACGGCTCCAACGGGTATCGCTTCGCCGTCGGCGACCACGAGGCGCTGGCTCAACGGCTAGAGGAGCTCATCGCTAATCCTGCGAGTCGCGCCGCATTCGGCGTTGCGAGTCGCCAGCGGGTCGAGCGCTACTCGTGGTCGAGCATCGCCGACTCGTACCTGGAGCTGCTCCAGGACGCGGCGCGAGGCGGAGGGCGCCGATGAGCGCGGCGTTCGTACGGTTCAAGCGATGGGTGAAGAAGCATCGGTGGCTGTATGCCGTCGCCTCGTGTCCCTATGCGGCGCCCGTATGGGATCGACGGGTCGCGCGGCTGATCCGCGAGGCGGGTCCCCTGGCTCGCGTCGCCGACGTGGGAGCCGGCGAGCGGAAACGCGCCCCGCATGTGTGGAACCTGGAGATCGTCCCGATGCCGGGCACGGACGTTGTCGGTGACTGCCACAGGCTGCCCTTCGCCGATTCGTCCCTGGAACTCGTGATCATCGAAGCGGTGTTGGAACACGTCAGAGACCCGGCGGCGGTTGTGGACGAGATACGCCGGGCGCTCCTGCCAGGAGGCATCGTCTGCGCCGCCGTGCCTTTCCTGCAAGGATTCCACGCCTCGCCGGCGGACTACCAGCGCTGGACGCTCGCCGGATTCGAGGCTTTGTTCGCCGCGTTCGATGTCGGCGAATCCGGCGTGTGCGTCGGACCGACGGCATCGCTGCACTGGGTCTTGCGCGAGTGGGTCGGACTGGTCGTGTCGTTCGGGAACCTGTGGATCGCGAAGGTCGTCGCCTGGCTGGTCGGGTGGGCGACCGCGCCGCTCCTGTTGCTCGACCTCTGGCTGGCGCGACGACGCGATTCGCATCAGATCGCCAGCGCCGTCTACGTCATTGCACAGCGACCACCCACAACGTAACGGCAGCGGCGAGGGCGACGAGGACGCACTCGACGGGGAGCCCGGTTCCCCAGGTTCTCACCGTCGCACGGAGTCTCCCGCGCTGGGCGTCCGAGTCTCGATCCGGGTTCACCAAAGCTCTCATTCCGCTCCACGTCACCGTCGAAAGCGTCTGGAACCAGACGACGAACAGGAACCAGCGCGTCAGGTCATCGCGGCATACGACCCACCCGAGCCCGGCTCCCAAGATCGTGCCCGAGACCGCGATGGCACTGGCTAGGCGAGCGCGAACGATGCCGTCCGCGTAGAACCGACGAGCGTTCCGGATCGACGCGATGCTCGACAGCACCAACCCGAGCAGGAACGGCGGGGCATGAGCCCCTGCGACGAGCGGCAGCAGCAACATCGCTTCGGCGTAGGGAGCCGAAAGCCCGACGTTCAGCGGCGTGACACGCAACAGCGAAGCGATGTAGACGGCGGCGTAGACCGACGCGAGGGCGACGAATCCCCACGTCGGGACGGACGGAAGGGGATGGCGACCCGTCTCGAAGCCGCGCGCCGTCAACAGCAGCCATCCGAGCCCGATAGCGGCGCCCGCCGACGCCCCGAAGGTGAGCTCCATGACCTTCCACCAATCGACCCACCTGCCAACCGGACGACCAGCCTGCGACCGATGCTGAGCCCATGCTTGGATGCTCTGCCCCAGCGGGAACCCGAAGCCTCCCGCCATGCCGAACGCGCCCATGCCCAGGGCGAACAGGTCGCGCTTCACCACGCCAACGTAGAAGGCGAGGAGCAGCAGACCCGACCACATGCCGCCCCACCACTCGACGCGCGGTCGGAGATCGTTGGCATTCGAGAAGTAGATGCGCGGGAGACGCTTCGGCGGGTCGTGAGGGCGGTTCAGGAGTCCGACGCCTGCGAGACCGACGAGGAACTGCCCAATGCCGAGACCGACGAGCTCGTGCAGGTCGTACCGGGCGTATCCAGACGCGATGCCCATCCACAGCGCCGCCGAGCCGATCCAGGCGGAGCCTTTGAGGGCGAGCCCGAACATGCCCTTCCAGTAGAGCCCGACGCTGTCCGGGTTCTGCGTCAACCCGATGGTCTGCCCATAGGTCATGACGCCGCCGGCGGACATGGCGACCGCCGCGATGCAGGCGATGCCCCAGGCACCGGAGCTCTCCGTGATCCATGCCAGAGCCAGTCCGACCAGGGCTCCGGCGACCATCGCGCCGTGCCTGCCGCCGTACTGACCACGAATGCCCCATCCGAGTGATAGCGCCATCGCAGGCAGGGCGACGGCGGCAATGGTTTGGGTCATACGCGGCGTCCCGCAGAGCCGTGCCACATCCGGGTTTCTGACCTCATTTCCTAAGTTGTGACATACGAGAACCGGTTAGAATGTGGGTCAGAATCACGGTCTCTGGATGGAGTTCTGACCATGCTACAGGATGTTCTCCGCGTGTCCGACCTCGCGCCGTTCGTCCGGGGGATTTTCGCCGAAGATGAGACGCTTGTGTGACGGGTTCTTCACGGCATCCTGCGGGCAGCGTCGCCCCGAC
>VGLH01000045.1 GCA_016866785.1 Candidatus Poribacteria bacterium | reverse complement strand
GATCGCGATAGAGCAGGAGCTTCGGTTCGCGATCCGCGAGGGTGGTCACACAGTGGGCGCCGGCGTCGTCACGAAGGTTCTCGACTAGCGCTTGAGCTGATCGGCGTCTCGGGATGGACGAGCCCGGCGGCAGGAAGCCCCGACGCCACGGCTCGACGCTCATGAAGGTGGGATGGAAACGATGCCAGCTACGATCCGCATCAAGCTCAAAGCGTTCGACCACCGCCTGTTGGACCAATCCGTGTCCGAGATCGTCGACACGGTGAAGCAGACGGGGGCGATCGTCTCGGGTCCGATACCTCTGCCGACGGACAAGAGCATCTGGACGGTGAACCGCTCGACGAACATCGACAAGAAGTCTCGCGAGCAGTTCGAGATGCGCGTCCACAAGCGACTGATCGATGTCACGGATTACACGCCACGCACGATGGACGCCTTGAGGCAGCTCGATCTGCCGTCCGGCATCGCCATCGACGTGACGATCAAGTAGTCGCTCCGACGCAGGACTCGAGGACGAGATACCCTACGGTAGGGGACGCCTTATGAGCGAAGGCATCATCGGCAAGAAGTTGGGCATGACACGCGTCTTCGAAGCGTCGGGAGCCGCCGTCGCGGTGACCGTCATCGAGGCGGGTCCGTGTCCAGTGGTTCAGACGAAGTCGGCAGCGAAGGAAGGCTACGACGCCGTCCAGCTTGGGTTCGGCCGGCAGAAGCGTGCCAACCGACCCACGGCGGGGCACTTCAAGAAGGCGGGCGTGGCGCCGACATCCGAGTTGCGCGAGTTCCGCTCGGAGGAGGCATCGCGCTTCGAGGTCGGTCAGGAAGTGACCATCGGCGACCTGTTCGCTGAGGGCGATCTGGTCGATGTCACCGGAATCACGAAGGGTCGCGGATTCGCCGGGCACGTCAAGCGCTGGGGCTTCCGTGGCGGCAAGAAGTCGCACGGCGGAGAGAAGGACCTACGTCGTCCGGGCTCCATCGGTACGAGCGCGTGGCCCTCGCGTGTCGTCAAGGGCAGGAAGATGGCGGGTCACATGGGTAACAGCAACGTCACGGTGCAGAACCTGACGGTTGTCAAGACCGATACCGAGCGCCATCTGCTGGTCGTCAAAGGCGCCGTGCCGGGTCCCAAGAACGGACTCGTCGTCATCCGCAGGGCTGCGAAGCCGGATTCGCATCGGTAGGTCACCGCGGCGCAGAGGGAAAGACGGAACCATGGCAGAGATAGACGTACGGAACCCATCGGGACAGGCCGTCGGGAAAGTGGCAGTGCCTTCCCTGTTGGTCGACGGTGACGTGAACACGACGCTGATGCATCAGATCGTCGTCGCGCACCTGGCGAACCGGCGGCAGGGAACCGCCGCGACGAAGACCCGCGCGATGGTCGCCGGCAGTGGACGCAAGCTGTTCCGGCAGAAGGGCACGGGTAGGGCGCGTGCGGGCGACCTGCGTTCCCCGACGCGTGTCCACGGCGGCACGGCGCACGGACCGCATCCGAGGAGCTACCGTCAGCGCACGCCCAAGAAGATGCGTCGTCTGGCGCTTCTGTCGGCGCTGCGCGACAAGTTCCGCAGCGACGCCGTCGTGGTGATCGATGCGGTGCCCGTCGCGGGCCAGCCTCGGACACGAGAGGTCGCCGCGCTGCTGAAGACGCTGGATATCGACGGGCGCAAAACCCTTCTCGTCTTGCCGGATGTAGACCCCATCGTGTATCTTTCCGCACGGAACATTCCCCGGCTGAATGTAACGACGAGCGCGCTCCTCCACGCCTACGAAGTCATCACCCACCAGGTGCTGGTCCTTCTCCCGGCGTCCGTCAGTTCTCTGGAAGCGCGTCTGGGTGGAAACGCCGACGCCGACGCGTCGGACGCGGAGGCATCCTGATGGCGAAGAACCCTTTTCATGTCTTCCGCCGTCCTGTGGTGACGGAGAAGAGCACGCTGATCCGTCATCAGTACAGCGAGCGCGCGGGTCACGACAGTCTGGTCAAGTACACTTTCGAGGTCGCCCCGACGGCTTCGAAACCGGAGATCCGAGCCGCGCTCGAGGAGCTCTTCCCCGAGGTTCGCGGTCACATCGTGCAGATCAACACGATGCGGACGAGCGGCAAGGTGAAGGACCCGGACAAGAACCGCCGCGGCCGCCGATTTCGGCCTGGTCGGACGATCCACCGGAAGAAGGCGATCGTCACGCTGCGCGACGGGGTGACCATCGACCGCTTTGAGGGCGTCTAGAGCCCGTCTCGTCAGGAGCTGTACATCGTGGTCAAGAAGTACCGTCCGGTCACTCCGTCACGCCGGTTCATGACGGGCTCCGATTTCTCGGAGGTGACGAAGGCGACGCCGGAGAAGTCCCTCTCGCACGGCATGCGCCGGTCGAGCGGCCGCAACGCCCAGGGCCGTGTCACGATGCGGCGGCGTGGCGGTGGGCACAAGCGACGGTTCCGAGAGATCGATTTCCGTCGCGACAAGATCGGCATCAAGGCGCAAGTCGCCGCCATCGAGTACGACCCGAATCGCACCGCCCGCATCGCCTTGCTCGAGTACGAGGACGGCGAGAAGCGATACATCCTCGCGCCGCTGGGGCTGGCAGTCGGGCAGACGGTTGAGTCGGGTCCCGGCGCGGATATTCGCGTGGGCAACTCGTTGCCGCTGACGAACATCCCAGTCGGTTCAATCATCCACAATGTGGAGCTGACGCCCGGCAAGGGTGGGCAGATCGTCCGCAGCGCAGGCGTCTCGGCTCAACTGATGGCGCGCGAAGGACGCTACGCGACGATTCTGATGCCCTCCGGCGAACTTCGCATGGTGCTGAGCGCGTGCACGGCGACGTTGGGACAGGTCGGCAACGCGGATCACGAGAACGTGATCATCGGCAAAGCTGGTCGATCACGCTGGCTGGGTCGACGACCCAAGGTGCGCGGCGTCGCGATGAACCCCCTGGACCATCCGCACGGCGGCGGCGAGGGGAAGAGCTCCGGCGGACGCCATCCGGTCACGCCATGGGGCGTTCCCACCAAGGGGCACAAGACACGCAAGCCGAGCAAGCCGTCGGATCGCCTGATCGTCTCGCGCCGCAAGCGCAAGAAGCGGTAAGACAGCGGTTGAACCTGGTGTGAGGGGAAGCTATGCCTCGGTCGCTGAAGAAGGGCCCGTACGTCGACGGGAAGTTGGTCAAGAAAGTCCAAGATCTCGAGCGGAGTGGCGAGCGAGGCCGCGTCATCCGCACCTGGTCGCGCCGCTCGACGATCATCCCGGAGTTCATCGGGCACACGTTCCTGGTCCACAACGGCCGGAAGTTCTTCCCAGTGTTCATCGTCGAGACGATGGTCGGACACAAGTTGGGCGAGTTTTCGCCGACGCGCAGCTTCCGTGGGCACCGAGGATAGACGGGATTGCCCGGGGGCTCGGCTTCGACGCTGAGCCGCCCTGCTGTCGGGAACGGCACAGAAGGAACGCAAGAGCATGAGCGGAGCCAGAGCGATACTGAGGAACGCGCCCATATCCGCCCAGAAGGCGCGCCTTGTCGCCGACCTCGTGCGGCGTCAGCCGGTCGAGCAGGCGTTGGACACGCTGCGGTTCAGCCCGAAGTCGGGAGCGAAGATCATCGGCAAGCTCCTCGACTCGGCGGTCGCCAACGCCCACCAGCTCGCACGCGACGAGCAGTGGCACGAGGGATCGGACTTGGACGCCGATTCGCTCTTCATTAAGACGATCTTCGTCGATGAAGGCATCACGATGAAGCGGATCCGCCCGCGCGCGCGCGGCATGGCTTACGGCATTCTGCGCCGACGATGCCACATCACGGTCGAGATCGACGACCGCCGCGCCTAGCGGTATCGCGGGTCCTCACTGCGAGAGGTGGACACGATGCCGAGGAATCCGATTCGACACGCCGTTGTCGTCAGGGGCGATCGCTTCCGGTCTAGACGCCTCCTGACGCTCGGTCACTGAGGAGTACTTTGTGGGTCAGAAGACGCATCCGCGCGGGCTCCGATTGGGGATCATCGAGAAGTGGGACTGCCGCTGGATTCCCACCCAGCGGAAGGACTACTCGACGTGGCTGAACGAGGACCTCAAGATCCAGCGGTTCGTCAAGGACCGATTGAGCCGCGCCGCCGTAGCGCGCGTCTCGGTTGAGCGATGGGATTCCGGTCGATTCACCGTGTCGATTCACACGGCGCGGCCCGGCATCGTCATCGGACGTCGCGGAACCGAGGTCGAGAAGCTGCAGCAGGACCTCGAGAAGGAGCTCGGCAAGCCCGCACGCATTGCGATCGAAGAGATTCGCCGTCCTGAGCTGGAAGCTCAACTGGTCGCCGAGGGAGTCGCCGCGCAGTTGGAGCGCCGCACGCCCTTCAAGCAGGCGATCAAGCGGTCGGTGGCGAACACGATGCGAGCCGGAGCTGAGGGGTGCAAGATCATGGTCTCCGGCAGACTGGGGGGCCACGAGATCGCCCGCAGCGAGTACGAACTCGACGGACGGGTTCCGCTGCACACACTGCGCGCCGACATCCAGTTCGGCTTTGCCGAAGCCAACACGACGTTCGGGAAGATCGGCGTGAAGGCGTGGGTGTTCCGCGGCGAAGTCATCGGAACCGGCACGGCGCAAGAGGCGATGAAGCTGATGTCGCGTCCGGCGGCGGGTCGGGGCCGAGGTGGACGCAGCACGCAGGCGGACGCGGCCGGGGATCGGCACGGTCGCGGAGGACGGGGAGCTGGACGGGGACCAGGCCGCTCCGGCGGATATGGCAGAGGCGGACGACGCGGCTAGATCGGCTGATGCCGGACGTCCGCGCGCCAGAACAAGCTGAGGTTGCGTCGAGGGAGCCATTCGGATGTTGATGCCCAAGCGTGTGAAGTTCCGCAAGGAACACCGTGGTCGGATGGCGGGCACCGCAATTCGCGGAGGCACGATCGCATTCGGCGAGTACGGGCTCCAGGCTCTGGAGCCCTGTTGGTTGACCGCCCGGCAGATCGAGGCGGGTCGTATCGCCATCACGCGCTACATTCGGCGCGGCGGCAAGCTGTGGATCAAGGTGTTCCCGGCGAAGCCCATCACCAAGAAGCCCGCGGAAACCCGCATGGGCAAGGGCAAGGGAGCGCCTGAGGAGTGGGTCGCCGTGGTTCGACCCGGTCGGATCCTCTACGAGCTCGCGGGGGTTCCTCTCGAGGTCGCTCAAGAGGCGATGAAGCGCGCGCAGTACAAACTCCCGATCCGCACTCGCATCGTCGTGCGGGACTCGGCAGGTGGATGATGAGGATCTTCGCGACGGAGATCGAAGCGCAGACGATGGAAGCGCTTCGCGCCAAGGACGCCACGACGCTGAAGGATGACCTGCGAACGCTGCGACAGGTGCAGCTCGATCTCAGGTTTCAGAAGGCGTTCGGTCAACTGGAGAACACCGCCAAGCCTGGTAGGAATCGCAAGAACATCGCGCGAGTCCTGACGGTGCTGCGCGAGAAGCAGATTCAGCGGTTCCTGTTGACCGATCCGGAAGTTTCGGAGCTCCTCGGATCCGGCGGCGTCAGCCTTTCGGCGGGCAAGAACGATCCGAAGGGCGTCGTGTCGCGCGGCGACATCGATGGCAACGACGCGCGCTCGATCACCCTGGCGATGCGCCTGTGGGCGCAGCTACGCCGGAACCCGGAGTTCTTCGCGCGCACGCAGCAGTTGCCCAGGATCTGAAAAGCTCCCCTGACGCGGAGCCAGCACGAGGACGAGACCCATGTCGAACAAGCGAGGCAATCCCAAGACGCGCACTGGCGTCGTCGTCAGCGACCGGATGGACAAGACCGTGTCCGTCCGCGTGGAGCGGGCGTTTGCGCATCCTGTCTACGGCAAGACGGTCCGCCGGAGCTCGAAGCTCCTGGCGCATGACGAGACCAACGACTGCCGAGTCGGTGACCGAGTGATGCTCACCGAGACGAGGCCGCTCAGCAGCCGCAAGCGCTGGCGCGTGTCGGCGGTCATCGAGCGGGCGCGCTGAACGCGGATTCGGTTCTGTAAGGAACAGGCACGATGATTCGGCCTCAGACCTATCTGACAGTGGCAGACAACTCCGGCGCCAAGCGCATCATGTGCGTCGGGGTCCTTGGCGGCACACGGCGACGATATGCCCGCGTCGGCGACATCATCACGGCGTCCGTCAAAGACGCGCTGCCCGACAGCAACGTGAAGAAGGGCGATGTCGTTCGGGCTGTCGTGGTGCGGACGACCAAAGAGTACCGCCGACCGGACGGTTCCTACATCAAGTTCGACGGCAACGCGGCCGTGCTGATCGACGCGCAGAAACAGCCGCGCGGCACGCGCATCTTCGGCCCTGTTGCGCGAGAACTGCGCGATCGGGAGTTCATGCGGATCATCTCGCTGGCTCCTGAGGTCATCTGACGGTTTTGCGCGACGGCATCCGCGAAGGGACGGCACGATGGCGAAGCAGACGAAGCGTGAACGAGTGGATGTCCACGTCAAGAAGGGCGACCGTGTCGTCGTGATCGCTGGCGAGGCGCGCGATGCTCAGGGCGTCGTCAAGGCAGTAGATCGAAAACGGGGGCGGGTAACGGTCGAGGGCGTCAACGTCGTCAAGCGGCACACGCGGCCGTCGCAGCGGTATCCCAACGGCGGGATCGTCGAGAACGAAGCCCCGATCCATGCGTCGAATGTGCGCCTCGTGGAACGCGACTGAGTCGGACAACCGAACGAGAATAAGCCGTATCGATGTATAAGCAGCACTATCAAGACGAGGTCGTTCCCGCTCTGAAGCAGCGGTTCGGGTTCACGAACCCGATGCAGGTTCCTCGGATCGAGAAGATCGTCGTCAGCATGGGGGTTGGCGCGGCAGCGACGGCGACCAACGCGAACCTGCTGGACAACGCGGCGAGCGAACTGGCGACGATCACGGGTCAGAAGCCCGCGATCCGCCGCGCCCGCAAGTCCGTCTCGGCGTTCCGAGTGCGCGTCGGCATGCCGGTTGGCTGCATGGTGACGCTCCGGGGCGTCCGGATGTACGAGTTCTACATGCGACTGGTCAAGGTGGCGCTGCCGCAGATCCGCGACTTTCGGGGCACCAACCCGGACTCGTTCGATGGGCGAGGCAACTACGCGCTAGGGCTGACCGAGCAGATCATCTTCCCGGAGATCGGATACGACGACGTATCGCAGATGCGCGGCATGAACATCGCCATCGTCACGACCGCCAAGACGGACGAACAGGCGCGCGAGCTGCTCCGGCTCATGGGCATGCCATTCCGAGAGGCGAGGAGCGAGGCGTGAGCGACGGAGCCTCAGCCGGGTTACAGAGAGGGCAGTTGTGGCAAAGAAGTGTCTGAGGATCAAACAGCAGCTCCCGCAGAAGTTCTCGACACGGCACTATCATCGGTGCCAGGTCTGCGGACGCGCGCGAGGCTATCTGCGGCGGTTCGGTCTGTGCCGCATCTGTTTCCGGCAGTTGGCTCGCGAGGGCCGCGTGCCCGGCGTGACGAAGGCGAGCTGGTAGAGACGGGCTAGGAGAGCATTCGATGTCGATGACGGATCCGGTCGCGGACATGCTGACGCAGATCCGCAATGCGACGATGCGGCGGAAGGAATCCCTCACGCTTCCTTCATCGCGCATCCGTCAGGCGATTGCGCACATCCTCGTCGAAGAGGGATTCGTCCGCAGCGCCACGGTGGTCGACGGTTCGCAGCAGATGCTGAAGATCGACCTGAAGTACGGTGAGAAGCGCGAGCAGGTGATCGAGGGGATCCGACGCATCAGCAAGCCGGGACGTCGCGTCTATGCGGACCGGCGCAACCTGCCACGCGTTCGGAACGGGCTTGGGATCGCCGTCATCTCGACATCTCAGGGCGTTCTGACCGAGCGCACATGCCGCGAACGCGGGATCGGCGGCGAGGTGCTCTGCTATATCTGGTGATCGCGTTGCCCCGGAGCGCACGCTGCTCTTGGGGTTGGCTGAGGAGAACGCACCATGTCGCGGATCGGCCGCATGCCGATACCCGTTCCGAAAGGCGTCAAGATCGCAATCGACGCCGATCGGGTGCGGGTGGAAGGGCCCAAGGGAAAGCTGGAGCGCACGCTCCCGCCCTATGTCCGGGTCGTGGACAACGGAGACCACGTTGCGGTAGAGCGCGTCGGCGAGTCGAAGCGCCACCGAGCGATGCACGGATTGGTTCGCAGCCTCATCGCCAACATGGTGACTGGGGTATCGGACGGCTTCGCCAAGAATCTGCGGGTTGTGGGAACCGGCTACCGAGCCCAGGTTCAGGGCAAGGCGCTCCAGCTCGTCGTCGGGTTCTCGCACGCAGTCCAGTTCCCGATTCCGGACGGCATCACCGTGACGGTGGGAGCTCCGGAGACGGTGCGCGAGGGCAGCTCGGGTGTGCAGCACCTGCCGGTGACCGTCGCTGGGATCGACAAGGAGCTGGTCGGCGAGACCGCAGCGGCGATTCGCCGAGTCAAGCCGCCCGATCACTACGAACCGTCCAAGGGGATCCGGTACGCGGGCGAGCGCGTACGCTTGATGCCGAAGAAGGCGCGGGCATAGCGCGTCGCGTCGGCACGACAGACGCCGATCGGCGCAGAGGAATGGATCGAGGAGTAGATCGTGGAATCGAGCGCACAGGACAGGCGCGAGGCGCGGCTGCGGCGGCACCAGCGCGTGCGCCGGCAGGTCTCCGGCTCTTCGGAGAAGCCCCGGCTCTGCGTGTTCCGGAGTTCTCGGCATATCTACGCGCAGTTGATCGACGACACCCAAGGCATCACGATTGCCTCGGCTTCGTCGCAGTCGCCTGAGCTGCGCGAGTCGATCGGTTCCGGCGGGAACGCGGTCGCTGCGCGCGAGGTGGGCAAGTTGGTCGCCGTCAAGGCTCAGGAAGCCGGCATCGGCACTGCCGTGTTCGATCGAGGCGGCTATCGCTACCACGGCCGCGTCCAGGCGCTTGCCGATGCCGCCCGCGCTGCTGGACTCGACATGGGTCCGGCATCGGACCGCCAAGAGATCGTGGCGAAGAAGGCAGCCCGCAAAGGAGCCAAGCCGGAAGAAGAGGCGCCCAAGGGTAAGGGCAAAGGCAAGCAGCAACAAGCGGCTCCCGCGCAGGGCAAGAAGCAGAAGTCGTGATCGCCGGATCGGGGCGTCGCGCGTATTCGCGGTTCTAGGAGTCACCGGATTGAGACAGGACAACAGGCGGAATCGACGTTCTGACGGCGGGCAGGCTGAAGACGACGGGTTCGTCGAGCAGCTCATCGAGGTCAACCGCGTGATGCGCGTCCGCAAGGGCGGTCCGAAGCAGAGCTTCAACGCCATCATGGTGGTCGGCGACCGCGCAGGCACCGTCGGAATCGGCTTCGGCAAGGCAAACGACGTCCCGGAGGCGATCCGTAAGAGCATCGAGGCGGCGCGCAAGCGCATGTTCAAAGTGCCGATCGTCAAGGGAACCATCCCGCACGCGATCGTCGGGGAGTTCGGCACCGCGCGCGTGGTGCTCCGTCCGGCGACGCCCGGTACAGGCGTTGTCGCCGGAGGGGCGGCTCGCCTGATCCTCGAGACGGCGGGCATCCACGACGTGCTCGGCAAGTGCCTTGGCTCGCGCAGCAAGATGAACGCCGCCGCCGCGACAATCGACGGCTTGAAGCGACTCCGTGATGCCGCCATGATCGCGCGCCTGCGGGGCAAAGAGGTTCGGGAGCTCTTCAGCTAGGTCGGATGAGACGGGCGTTCGAGGCGGGCATGTGTCCGTCGCTCGGCGCAATGGAGTGATCGCAATATGGAACTGCACGACCTCAAGCCGGCTAAGGGCGCCAAGAAGTCGCGCAAGCGAGTGGGACGCGGCGAAGGCTCCGGTCACGGGAAAACGTCCGGGCGCGGGCACAAGGGTCAAGGGGCCCGTGCCGGTGCGAGCATCCCTGCCTGGTTCGAAGGCGGACAGATGCCGCTGTACCGTCGCCTGCCGCTGAGAGGATTCAAGCCGATCCGACGCAGGCGGTACGCCGTGGTCAACGTCGGCGATCTCGAGGCTTTCGAGAACGGGTCCGTCGTCACGCCCGATGAGTTGCTGGCTGCCAGGATCGTGCGGAACCTGTCGCTGCCGGTGAAGATTCTCGGCTCCGGCGCGTTGACCAAACCGCTCACGGTCCGGGCTCACAAGTTCTCCCGCTCCGCAGAGGAATCGATCCGATCTGCCGGAGGGACAATCGAGGCACTGCAGTGATTCAAGCGCTCCAGAACGCCTGGAAGCTCCCGGACATCCGGCGGAGAATCCTCTTCACGATGGGGATTCTCATTGTGTACCGGCTGGGGAGCTACGTGTTCCTGCCAGGTGTCGATCAGGCAGCCCTCGAAGCCGCTTGGGAACGGATCAGCGGCAATCTCGGCGCGCTGAAGGTCGTCAACGTCTTCTCAGGCGGCAACTTCGAGCAGATGACGATCTTCGCCCTGGGGATTCAGCCCTACATCAGCGCGTCGATTATTCTGCAGTTGTTGACGGTGGTCGTCCCGCATCTGGAGCAGCTTGCGAAGGAGGGCACGACCGGACGCCGCAAGATCACGCAGTACACGCGGTACGGAACCATCGGGCTTTCGGCGTTCCAGTCACTGGGTATCAGCGCCGCGCTGACGAATCCGCAGGCGTTCGGGCTGGAGCAAGCGATCGTTCCAGACCCCTCGCTCGGGTTCTACCTGATGACGATGCTGACGCTAACCGCCGGCACGACGTTCGTGATGTGGCTCGGCGAACAGATCGAGGAATACGGCATCGGTCAGGGAATCTCGCTCATCATCTTCATCGGTATCGTCGCGAACGTCCCGGCGGGAGTGGCGCACATCGTCGGGTACATGACGAACCCGGAGGTGGGTGGGTTCGGCTTGATCGGCGTCGTCGCGATCATCCTCGCGGCGTTGGCGATCATCGTGGGAACGATCTACATCACGCTGGCGGAGCGCAGGATTCCCGTGCAATACGCCAAACGCATCGTTGGACGGCGGATGTACGGCGGTCAGACCCAGTACCTGCCGCTGAAGGTGAACATGGCGGGCGTGATGCCGATCATCTTCGCCATCACGATCATGCAGTTTCCGGCGGCTCTGATGAGCCTGCCGTTGGGCTTGGGCATTCAGCAGGCGTTGGCGACGCTGTTCAGCCCGGGGCCCATCTACTACACGATCTATGCGTTGCTCATCGTGTTCTTCACGTACTTCTATACGGCAGTCGTGATGAATCCGGTGGATGTCGCCGACAATCTCAAGAAGCACGGCGGCTTCATCCCCGGACAGCGCCCCGGGCGCACGACGGCGAAGTACATCGACCGCACTCTGAGCCGCGTGACGCTCCCCGGCGCGATCTTCCTCGCCGCCATCGCGATTGTGCCGTTCTGGTTCGTCGAGGCGGTCAGCGGCGACCAACTGCAACTGAGCGGCATCGGTGGGACGTCGATCCTCATCGTGGTCGGCGTCGCCCTCGACCGAATGCAGTGGCTGGACGCGCAGCTTCGGACGCACAACTACGAGGGATTGCTCAAGGGGCAGAAGGTCAAGGGACGTCGTTAGGCGTTCTGTCTGGACAGACGTATGCCTGTGCATCGGGTGAGGTGAACCGGCTACTATCTGAGTGGCGATACCACGGCAGCCCTCAGAGAAGCGGCGGAACTGACGGGGACCACGGAGCGCGGAACCGGCTCGTGCACCCGGAGAAGGAAACTCACCCATGCGGTTGGTCATCTTCGGACCTCCCGGAGTTGGCAAGGGCACTCAGGCGACGCGGGTCGCCACGCGCTACGGGCTCGCGCACATCTCCACGGGCGACACGCTGCGACAGACGATTCGGTCGGGGTCGCCGCTCGGACTGGAGTTGCGGTCGTACTTGGACAAGGGGCTACTGGCACCCGATCTGCTGGTGGCGGATATCATCGAGCGACGGCTGATCCAGCCGGATTGCCGTCCGGGGTTCATCCTCGACGGCTTCCCACGGACGCTGGCTCAGGCGTACACGCTCGACTCGCTGCTGAAGAAACGCCGCCTGCTGCTGGATGCGACGTTCTTCCTCGATGCCGAGGACGACGTGATCATCGAGCGGATCTCGGGCAGACGCACCTGCCCCCATTGTGGGCGGTCGTTCCATGTGACGTTCGCTCCGCCTCGGGTGGATGGCGTCTGTGACGCCGATGGCGAGGAGCTCGTGCAGAGACCCGATGACGAACCGGTCGCCGTGCGGAAGCGTCTCGAGGTCTATAACGAAGAGACGGCTCCGCTTCGAGAGTATTTCGACCGTCAAGGCTTGCTGGTCTCGGTGGACGGCACGCAATCCGCGGACGCCGTCGAGTCGGCGATCGTGCAGTACCTCACGGAGCATGTGACCGAGCGACCGTAGGAACCGCAAGCGTCACCGCTGCCGGCAGCACGTGACCGAAACCGCACCTCAGGGGGCATGTATGGCGAAGGACGGGATCGAGATGGAGGGAGTGGTCAACGAGTCGCTCCCCAATGCCGTCTTCCGCGTCAAGCTGGACAACGGGCACGAAGTGCTCGCCCACATCTCCGGGCGGATGCGGGTCAACTACATCAGGATCGTGCCGGGCGACCGCGTCAAGGTGGAGCTTTCGCCCTACGACTTGACTCGAGGCCGCATCGTCCTGCGCAAGAAGTAGGCTCCCGTCGGACAAAGGCAGGGGCTTGAGGGCATCATTCGTACGGAACTGGGGTGGCTGATGAAGGTTCGGGCGTCCGTGAAGAAGATGTGCGACAAGTGCCGCGTTGTGAAGCGCGCGGGAGTCTTGCGCGTCATCTGCCAGAATCCACGACACAAGCAGCGACAGGGCTAGGGCGCGTAGGAGGTACCAGCGCGTATGGCACGTATCGCCGGCGTCGAGTTGCCGAGGAATAAGCGCATCGAGGTTGGGCTCACCTACATCTATGGGATTGGGCCGTTCACTTCGTCTAGGATCCTAGAGCACATCGAGCTGGATCCCGCCACTAAGACGGACGATCTGACCGAAGACGATGTGAACCGCCTTCGTGATGCCCTGGAGCGTCTCGGCGAAATCCTGCCGCAGCAGGAATCCTCTTACTACAACACGTTCATCGAGGGTGACCTGCGGCGCGAAACGGACATGAACATCAAGCGGCTGACGGACATCAACTGCTACCGAGGCACGCGGCATCGCCGCGGACTGCCCGTTCGGGGTCAGCGCACGAGCACGAACGCCAGGACCCGCAAGGGCCGCGCCCGGACGATCTCCGTCGGCCGCAAGGCGAAGGCGAAGCACTGATCCGGCTGACGGCATCCCGATAGGGACGCGAAGGAGCTCCGAGTGCGGTCGAGAGGTACGCGTACACGGCGGCGCGAGCGCAAGAACATCACGAACGGCATCGCGCACATTCAGACGACGTTCAATAACACGATCATCACGATCACCGACGAGCGTGGCGACACGATCTCCTGGGCGACGGGCGGCTCGGCGGGCTTCACCGGCTCGCGCAAGAGCACGCCGTTCGCTGCGCAGCAGGCTGCGGAGGCGTGTGCGCGCTCTGCCATGGAACACGGCGTGCGCCGCGTTCAGGTGTGGGTGAAGGGCCCAGGGTCGGGGCGAGAGTCCGCGATCCGCGCGCTCCATTCCGCCGGTATCGAGGTGACGCTGATCAAGGACGTCACGCCGATCCCGCACAACGGATGCCGACCCCCCAAGCGCGCCAGAACCTGACACTCCTGTCGGCGGGGCACGAGCCGTCGGACGATTTGGATCGCTTTGCGGCTTCTACCTGCGAATGAGAGGGGACATTCGATCCTATGAAGTGCAATGACATGGAGATGCCGGAGCGCCTAATCGCCGACCAAGACTCGCTCCGACACGACTACGGTCGGTTCATCGCCGAACCGTTGGAGCGCGGGTACGGCATCACGCTGGGGAACTCCCTACGGCGCGTTCTGCTTTCGTCACTTCCTGGCACGGCGATTACCGCCGTACAGATCGACGGCGTGCCGCACGAGTTCGCCACGATGCCCGGCATCGTCGAGGATGTCGCACAGATCGTGCTGAACCTGAAGGAGATCCGCTTCAGCTCGACGACCGACCGCACCTTCACCTGCATCATTCATCGCGAAGGCGAGGGCGAGGTGACGGCGGCGGATATCCAGACGCCGCCTGAGATCGAGGTCATCAATCCCGATCAGCACATCGCAACGCTCGACAAAGAGGCGGTGCTGACGATGACCCTTGAGATTCAGCGCGGGCACGGGTTCCAGGTCGGTGAGTACATCAAAGACGATGACCGCCCCATCGGGTTCATTCCGGTGGACGCCATCTTCTCGCCCGTGCGGCGCGCCAACTACGCCGTCGAGGCGACGCGCGTCGGACAGCGCACGGACTTCGACCGGCTCGTGTTGGAGGTCTGGACGGACAGCAGCATCACGCCTAAGCAGGCGGTCACCGAAGCTGCCAACATCCTGATCGACCACCTCGAGATCTTCCAGGACTTCGATGAACACTACGTCGAGGCGATCGAGGAGGAGACGCCCGAGGAGAAGGAGCGTCGCGCGATCCTGGAGAAGCCGGTCGCCGAGCTCGAGCTGTCGGTTCGCGCTGCGAACTGCTTGGAGAACGCGGGCATCCGTACCATCCGCGAGCTCGTTTCGCGCACCGAGAAGCAGATGCTCGAGCAGAAGAACTTCGGTCGCAAGTCGCTCGCGGAAGTCAAAGAGATTCTACAGGGATTCGGACTGGAGTTCGGCATGTCGGCTGACGACGGGAGCTAGCGGCACGACGAGCGGCGGCGCTGGCTGGACGTGTGCTCCGGAGACGAAGGAACAGGACAGCAATCGATGAGACATCGGAAGAGCGGCAGAAAACTCGGACGGACGACGGCACACCGCCGCGCTCTCTTCGCCAACCAGGCAACGGCGCTTCTCACGCACGAGCGCATCCGCACGACGGAGCCCAAGGCGAAGGAGCTTCGCCGGGTCGTCGAGAAGCTCATCACGGCTGCCAAGAAGGCGAACGCGATGCCGGCTGAAGCCGGCAAGGTCGCTCCGGGCGCGGTCCACAAGCGTCGTCTCGTGGCGCGCACGATCCGTGACCGCGAGGTGCTCCAGAAGCTGTTCAGCGACATCGCGCCTCGCTACGCGGATCGCCCGGGCGGGTACACGCGGATCATCAAGCTAGGGCAGCGGCTCGGAGACTCGGCGCCAGAGGCGCTGATCGAGCTGGTCAAGGACTGATCGGTCTCTACGGATGGGATGGAACGGTTGGCGGCGAGGCGGGCCCGCTAGGGTCCGCCTTCGCTGTGCTCGGCACGGTCACCGGGCGAGGGACACCGACTCGCGGCGCGGGGCCCTCAGGACGACGCCCCACGCGCCAGACGCCCACAGCGTGGTTCCGTCGGCTGAAAGGGATATCTCCAGGAGCGGCGTCTCGACAGGCGACTTCTGGAGTTGCCACGTGGCTCCACCATCGATCGTGTGGAGGATGGTTCCGCCATCGCCGACGGCGTAGGCTTCCTGCTCCGAGAGGGCGATCACGCGTCGAAGGTCTTGCGATGTCGGGCTGCGCTGAGACTTCCAGGTCGCGCCCCCGTCCTCCGTCTTGACAATGATCCCGTACTGACCCACCGCCCATGCGATCACCGGCGTCACGGCGAACACGCTGTTCAGGTCATAGCCGGTCTGCGTGTCCTGGAAGAGCCAACGCTTGCCGGTCGATTTCGTGTTCAGCATGAGACCTTGCGATCCGGCTGCATAGCCATACCCGAATCGCTCGAAGTGGACGCTGCGGAGGGATTCGGTCGTACGGCTGTCTTGGGGTTGCCATACGGGCCCGCCGTCCGGGTTGTGCAGGATGCGCCCGCCGGGTCCGACTGCCCAGCCCTCGCCGAATCCGCGCATGTAGCCGTCCGCCAGTCGGAAGCGTGGCGGGATCGTCCCCGGGGGCAGTGGCGTTCTCTGCCAGTCTTTGCCGTTGCCCGTGAAGCGAAGTATGCCCTGCGCGTCGAGCGCCCATCCCCAGCCTTCTGCCAGGCTGGCGAAATGGAGCGTCAGAATCTCGGCGGCGGAGTCCGTGTACTGGTGGTCCCACGTCGATCCGGCATCGGATGTGTGGAGGATGACTCCCTGCTCGCCGCCCGCCCATCCTCGGTTGGCGTCGCTGAACCGCAGAGTACGGAGGCTCTGCGCCATCGCCTCGACCTGGGGCGTCCAGGTCTCGCCGCCGTCCTGTGTCGCGTAGATTTGCGCCGATCCCGCCGCCCATGCGCGCTTGTCGTCGAGGATGTGGATCGCCGTGAAGGGCTCCGAACCGTACGCGCGCCAGCTTGCTCCGCCGTCTCTCGTCAGGTAGGCACGCCCGACCCTCTGCGTCACCCAGGCGGTCTTGTCGTCCAACACGCGAACCTTGTTGAGACCCAGCAGCCGTTTGCGGGGTTGCTCGACCCACGTGACGCCGCCGTCCTCGGTCGCGAGAACCTCGCCGCCGCTCGACAGCACCATGCCGCGCTCGGGCGTGAAGAACATGACGACCGCCGGCGAGAAGCGGGGCTTGTCCTGGATCTCCCAGAACTTCCCGCCATCTCTCGTGTGGAGGATGAGTCCGCCTTCGTGGCGCTGCGGAGCGACCGCCCATCCCTCATCCGGCGAAATGAAGAAAAGTCCGCGCATCGCCGCGTTGGTCATGTCCGTCTCGATCAGCGACCAGGTCGCGCCGCCGTCCCGCGTTCCCAACATCACCCCATGGTCGCCGGAAAGCCACACGTTCATCGAATCCAGCGCGTGAATCGCCGTGAACCCGCCCGTGTAGGAAGTCGTCTGTCGAGTCCATGTCGTTCCGCCGTCGGTCGTCGACAGGATCGTGCCGCTGCCGCCTGCGGTCCATCCGGTGGTCGGCGAGATGAACATCACCAGGTTCAGCCGATGTCGGACGCCGCTTCGCTGGGGCGACCAGGTCGCGCCGCCGTCGGTCGTCGCGGCGATGACGCCGTCGCTGCCGACCGCCCAGCCGTGGCGTTCGTCGGCGAAGGCGATGTCCTGGAACTCCGTCGCCCAAGCGCTCTGTCGGACGAGAATCCAGCCGGCGTCCTCGCGCGGTATCGGCGCTGGCTCAGGCTTCGGAGCCTGCTGTTCGGCGAGGATCTGCTCGACTGGTAGGTCTTCGGGGGCGACGTCGAGCGAGTAGCGCATCACGATGCCGCCCTTACCGACCGCCACGATGCCGTCCTTCGCCACCGCGAATGAGTAGAGGTCGCTCTCGGTTCCGCTGTACTGCGGCTTCCACGACCTCCCTCCGTCCGTGGTCGTCAGCAGCGTGCCCTTGTCGCCGACGACCATGCCTAGGCTGGCGTTTGCGAAAAAGACCTTGTTCAGGTTCTCCTGCGTGCCGCTCGCCTGGTAGCGCCACGTCGCGCCGCCGTCTTCGGTGTGCAGAATCTCCCCGAACTGGCCGACCACCCAGCCCTTCTGCGCGTTGACGAAGTGGAGGGCGTAGAGCTCGTTGAACGTGTTGCTGTTCTGGCGAACCCACGTCGCGCCGCCGTTGGACGTGGCGAAGATGACGCCGGGCCAGCCGACGAGCCAGCCGCGCTGGTCATCGACGAAGTGCACGGCACGCAGCGACTGGAACTCGAGCGACTTCTGGAATCCCCAGCTCCGCCCGCCGTCCCGCGTGAAGATGACGGTGCCCAATTCGCCGACCGCCCACCCTCGCAGCGCGTCGAGGAAGTAGATGCCGTTCAGTTGGGCACCCATGCCGCCGGTCTGGACATCCCACGTCTTGCCGCCATCGGTCGTGTGCATCACGATGCCGCGTTCGCCGACTGCCCAGCCCTCCGTCGAGCTGATGAACGTGATCGATCGGAGCGTGTCGCGCTGACCCGTCTTCTGTTCGGTCCAGGTCTTGCCGCCGTCGTTCGTCGTGAGGAGCGTTCCAGCCGTCCCGACGGCGACGCCGTGCTGGTCGTCGGCGAACTGCACTTCGGCGAGGTCATGGGCGGTCACGCCGCTGATCGTCTTCCAGGTCTGACCGCCATCGGTCGAACGCAGGACGACACCGTACCAGCCGCACGCCCAAACCTCCTTCTCCGAGACGAACTGGACACCGGTCATGGGCGTCTGGAACCCGCTCTTACGCAGAACCCAGTTGTTGCCGCCGTCGCTGGTCTGCGTGATGTGCCCTCCGTCGGCGACGGCGACGCCGTGTCGCGTGTCGTAGAAGTGGATGTCGTTGACGGCGAACCGGACGTGGTCGGTGAACGGGATGCGGCTCTCTTGGCGTTCCCAGGTCTTGCCAGCGTCGACGGTTCGGAAGATGGAGCCGTCGGTCCCTGCGTGCCAGCCGATGCGGTCGGTGACGAAGAGGACGCGCTCGTTATCGACGAGCAGGCGATCCCGTTCGCCGACGAAGCGGTTCGACTGCGGCGCCCATGTCGCTCCTCCGTCGTCGGTGCGAAGGATCTGCTCCATATCGCCGACGATGTACCCGACGCGGCTGTTGACGAACTGGATGTCGTTCAGAGGGAACTGTGCCGGAGTGGGCTGCCGCGTCCAGGATCGGCCGAAGTCGGACGTCACGAGCACATCGTGCAGGTCGCCGACGACCCACGCTTGGCGTCGGCTGCGGACATGGATACCCCGGAGCAAGGTTCTGCCCGTTGGCTGCAGCGTGCGCCAATGGGCCCCGCCGTCGATGGTCGATAGGACGACGCCGTCATCGCCGACGATCCAGCCCTCGCGCAGATTGGCGAAATGGACGCCGCGCAGGTCGACGCGCGTCGGGCTCTCCTGCTTCTGCCACGTTCTGCCGCCGTCCGGCGTGTGGACGATCATGCCGCCGAAGCCGACGAACCAGCCGTGGTCTCGGCCCACGAAGCTGAGCGCACTGAAGTGCGTTTCCCAATCCGCCTGGCGGATGACCTCGCGCTTGGCGCACGCAGACAGCAGGACCAGGGACAGCAAGCACAGGACGCGCAGCAAGCGAGACCGCACCGATGAACCCTCCATGGCGAGGCTTGAACAGACTGGTACCCGACCTGTTCCTAGTCGGACGCAGAACATCGCGCAAAGGATGAAGGGGTGGAAGCGGCCGTCGCAGGCAAGCTCAGCGCATCGCGTCTTTCAGATACCCGACGGCCTTGACGGTGTCCTGTATCGAGCCGTCCAGAAACACCATCGAGATCGCTTCCCAAGGACAGTACTGCACACAGAGGGAGCATCCAACGCACACGTCCTGATCGATGACGCAGATTCCGTTCAGTTGTGCGTTCGTGCCTTCCTCGAGGAGGATGCAGGCGAGGAGCTGCGGACGTTGCTTCGGATCTGTCGGACGGAACTCCAGACAGACACCGCATCCGGTGCAGTTATCGGGGTCGATGAACGCGACGGCCTTCTGCTTCTTCCGCGATTCCTGCGCCACAGATGGTCTCCGGGAGCCGTTCGGTACGCCTGACCGATCCACAGTGAGTCTAGCATACGGGGCTCTCCGATACAACGCGCTTGCGCGCCTCCCCGCTGGTTGACGACCCTCGTTCCCCGCCGTAACATGATCGCGCCCGATGGCACCCCGTTCGCCCGATACCGAACACAGCAGGGCGCGCAACATGGAACACGACGCGAGCCGCGACGTCTTCAACGCCACCGGCGGCTGGTCGGTCGTCCACCACGTCCGCGATGACTGGGACCTGAGCCTGATCCGGGCGGCGCTGACCCACGCAGAGATTCCTCACAAAGTCCGCGACGACAAGATGGAGGACGGATCGCGCGTCCACGTGATTGCCGTTCCGGTCGAGTCCGAGGACGAGGCGATGGACGTGCTCATGCGCGTCGCTGCCGCGACGGATCCTTCGGCGCGCAGCGCGGATGACGAGTTGGCGCAGGACTCGCCGGCGACGCACGTACGGGCGATTGCCACCGACGTGTCATTGCGTCTGGTTGCCGAACGCGAGGACGTCGGACAGATCGTGCACATCGAGGGTCACGGCTACGAGCTCCGTGTGGGCCCAGAGCCGTACTACATCGTGCCCGACGACCGGTGGGAGGAGTTCACCGACTTCAGTGCGCAGCGGCAGGAGTTCGCGATCCTGCTCGAGAAGGAGTTCGAGAGCCTCTACCGCTGGCTTCGTGCCGAGAAGCGATTCGGCGACTTCCTTCGGCTCGTCGAGAGCACCTACCGAGGAAGTCCGGACGACGATTCCCCGGAGCACTTCTTCCGAGCCGCCGCTTGGATGCTCGCGATCCTGCTCGCCATCGCCGCCCTGGTGGCGGTGTTTCGATGGCTCGAAGGAATGACGACCGCCGCGCCCAGCTAGGTTCCACAGCCCGCCGTGGATACGACATGTCCAGCCGACGCAGCGCATCATCCGTCCGATCGCCACGACGCCCTGTGACATCGCAGACGCGCCTATGGGCGGCGCTCAGCGCCATGATCCTGCTGCCGACCGTCGTGCTCAGTCTGCTCTCCTATCGACTGACCATTCGGAGCATCGAGGACTGGGCGCAGACCGTCACCAACACCGCCCTCGATGCGGCGCACCAGGTCACGGAAGGTCTGGAGGGCTTCTACACGTACCGGCTGTCGTCCGACGTGGACGTGCTGGCGTATGACGCCGCCGTCTACCGCGCGTACCTCGCCGGAGACCGGGAGGTCGCCATCGAAGCGCTGTCCCGGCTGCCCATCGAAGACGCCGATTCGATGGCGATCTACGACGCGTCGGGGCGGCTGTGGCTCGCCTATCCCGCCGAGTCGCGCCTGCCAGCGACGACGCACGAGTTCCTTCCGCCCATCGAGCAAGTGCGCGAGCTCCCGGAGGAGGCGATTGTCGCGTCGCTGCCGTACGAACGGATGGAGGGCGACTCCGGCATCACGCTCCGAGAGAAGTTCCTGTGCGCGTTCCCGCTGGTCGATGGCGACACTCGCCGGTTCCAAGGCGTCGTCGTGGTGTCGAAAGACCTGCCGTTCTCGCGCGTGCTGGACGACCGGAAGCGGGCGGTCGTGGAGTCGCAGAAGTCGCAAGCGCGAGACCGGGCTTTCGTCGTCCTCGTCACGTCCGGGGGCATTCTGCTGCTGGCGATGGTGCCTGTGAGTCTGTGGCTGAGCCGCCGGATGACGCGATCCATCGCGCAACTGGTCGCGGCTACCCGCGAGATCGGACGCGGCAACCTCGACTACCAGATGCCGGAGCTTCGAACCCCAGAGTTCGCACAGGTCGCGCAGGCGTTCGGGACGATGACCGACGAACTCCGGCTACGGACCGAAGAGCTCCGCCGCGCGGAGAAGTCGGAGGTCTGGCGCGAGGTCGCCCAGAAGCTCGCACACGAACTGCGGAACCCATTGACGCCCATCCGGCTGTCGTCGCAGCGGCTACGCAGGCGCTATGAGACGGACCCGGACGGTGTGGGCGAAATCCTGATGCACACGACGGAGGTGATCGAGCGTCAGGTGACGTCGCTCAACCGGCTGCTCGATGAGTTCTCGCGTCTCGCCCGTCTGCCGGAAGCCGCGTTCGCCGAGGTGTCGCTGAACGACGTCGTCGCGAGGACAACCGAACTGTTTGCGGAGCTCGCGCCGTCATCGGATGGGCAGGCGTCCGTCGTTCTCTCGGTTGAGGTGCCCGACGACCTGCCGTTGCTTCGCGCCGACGAGGAGCAGTTGGCGCGGGCGATGCAGAACCTGGTCAAGAACGCCGTGCAGGCGATGGCAGAGGGAGGGTCGCTCCGCATCGCCGCTGCCATGGAACCCGACGCGCCGGTTCCCATGATGCGCATCGAGATCGACGACACCGGATGCGGCATCGCTCCGGAGGTGCGCGACCGGCTGTTCCTGCCGCACGTCTCGACCAAGCGCGATGGTCACGGTTTGGGGCTGGCGATTGTGCGGAAAATCGTCGAAGACCACGCGGGCTCCATCCAGATCGAACCGAATCCGGCTGCGCAAGGGACGCGTGTCGTGATGCGCCTGCCTGCTGTTCCGCCTGCATGATGGATGAGACATGAGACCCGACATCCTGATCATCGACGACGACGCGGAGGTCGTGGAATCGCTGCGCGGCATCCTTGAAGACGAAGGCTATCGGGTCCGTTCTGCGCCAAGCGGCGAGGCAGGGATCGACGCCGTCAGCGACTCGGCACCGGATCTCGTGTTCCTGGACATCCAGATGCCCGGTGGGATGGACGGCATGGAGGCGTTGGGCAGGATTCGCGAGGCGTCGCCGAACACCGGCGTCGTCATGATCTCCGGGCACGGATCGATTGAAGTCGCGGTTCGAGCGATCAATCTCGGCGCCGTGGACTTCATCGAGAAGCCTCCGGCGCTCGACGAAGTCGTCGTCCGTACGGCGCAGGCGCTAGAGAAGATGCGTCTGCGCGGCGAGACCGTGTTGCTCCAGTCGCAACTGGCGAGCCAGCACGAGATCATCGGCGGGAGCGATGGGATTCGGTCCATCCTGCAGGTCGTTGCGCGGGTGGCTCCGACCAATGCGCGGGTGCTCATCACCGGCGAGAGCGGGACGGGCAAGGAGCTGATCGCGCGTGCCATCCACACGGGCAGCCGCCGCGTAGACCGTCCGTTCGTGCGCGTCAACTGCGCCGCGATCCCGACGGAACTCATCGAAGCGGAGCTGTTCGGCTACGAGAAGGGGGCGTTCACGGGAGCCGCGCACCGCCATGCCGGACGGTTCGAGCAAGCCGACGGCGGCTCGTTGTTCCTCGACGAGGTCGGCGATATGAGCGCGCACACACAGGCGAAAGTGCTGCGAGTCCTGGAGGAGGGTCAATTCGAGCGGATCGGGGGAAACCAGACCCTGACGGTCGATGTGCGCGTCCTCGCCGCGACGAACCGCGACCTTCCCGCGATGATCGCCGAGGATCGGTTCCGCGAAGACCTGTACTACCGACTCAACGTCGTGCCGGTCACCGTACCCCCATTGCGGGAGCGGAGAGCGGATATCCTGCCGATCGCGCGTCACTTCCTAGCGCGCTACTGCGCGGAGAACGCCAAGCCTCTGATGTCGCTCGCGCCGGAAGCCGCAGAGGCGTTGGAGCGGTACCATTGGCGCGGGAACATCCGCGAGCTGCGGAACGTCGTCGAGCGCGCGGTCATCATGACGCCGGGGGACACCATCCGCGTCGAGGACCTGCCGGCGGACTCGATCGGGAGCCGAGGCACCTCCGTCGCCGACGCGCCGAGCGCCGATCTATCTCTTCGGGACGCTCGTGAGGAGTTCGAGACCGCCTACATCCGTCGCGTGCTGGAGGAGTCTGGCTGGAACGTCAGCGAAGCCGCCAAGCGGTTGGGAATCGAGCGGTCGCACCTCCATCGGAAGATGCGCCAAGCCGACCTTCGCCGAGACGCGTGACGCGAAACGTGGTAGCATTGCCCGCGCTTGCCCATGCGGAGGACCCATGCCGCCCGTTCACCTGACCGGAACCTGGCGCGATCTGCCGGAAGCCGGACGCCGCGCCGTCTCAGCGCGGAAGATCGCCCTGCACGCGCGCGGCGTCACCATCGCCTACGCGCTGCTGGTCGTGCTCTTCTACGCAGCCGGGATGGCTTCGGGTATTCCGTTCTCCGGCATGTGGGATGTCTACGGTGTGTCGCTCGTCCGCATCTTCCTCACGCCGCCGCCGTCCAGGCACGCGTTTGCCGCGATCGTTTCCGGCGCAATCGTCGGAGCGATGCTCATCAGCTTCTATGGCACGGCGGTGAGTAAGCTGACGTTCGAGCAGCTCCGTGGCGACTACTTCTACCCGATGGCGTCCGCCCTCCGCTTCGCCGGAAGGTACGGCTGGACCGCCGTGCGAACCGTCGCCGTGCTCGTCATCATCGTTGCCGCGCTGCGAGCGGCGCCGTTCCTGACGGGCCTGCTGGGACGGATCCCTGCCGTCGGACCGTGGCTCATCGCGGTTCAGGCGGCTTTCATGGTTCCGCTCTACTTCGTGGGGCTCGGTCTGAGCCTGGGCGCCGTGTGCGCTACGGTGGGATGGTTCGTGTTGCCGTCCATCTGCGGTATCGTGAGATGCGATGTGGTCGAAGCCAGCTACCAACTGGTCTCTCTCGTGTGGAACCGTCCCCTCCGGCTGGCGGCGTACGTCCTCACGGTCATCGGCACCCAAGCGGTCGCAGGCGCAGTGTTCTACGGTGCGAGCGCTTGGGGGTACAACTCCTTGATGGAGTCGGCAGCGGCGGCATATGTTCCGCTGCAAGACATCCTTTCGACGGCAGCGGACATCGTGTGGGGCGGTACGGTTCCCTTCGGACCGGGGTTCCGCCTGGACGCCGAGCGGGTGCCCGGGCTCTCGGTGGCGGAGACGATCACGACGGTTCTTGCGGTGTTGGCATTCCTCTTCGTCACCATCGTGTGGCTCTCGTACGTTCTCAGTGTCGGTTCGGTTGGGAACACTCTCGCGTACATCGCCTTGCGCCGCCGCATTCGCGGGGATAACGTTCTTGAGATCGCGCCGGAAGTCTGCTCCGAGATGCTGGACGAGCCATCGGCTGTCGAGAACGGCGTGACGGGCGCCGCAGAAGAGGACGCGACGGACCCGCCGACAGCTCCTGCGGAACCTGGTCGACCCCAGGCGCCGGACACGGACGGTTAGCGACTTAGCAGCGCAGGATAGCCAGCGCTTGGGTTGGGGAAGTCCATGTGGAATTCGGTGATCCGCAAGTTCGTCGGCACGAAGAACGATCGCGACCTCAAGCGAATGCAGCCGATGGTCGCGCGCATCGGGAGCCTCGAGGCGTCCGTCCAGGCGCTCTCCGATGAGGACCTGCGCGCCCACACAGGCAAGTTCCGGCAGCGCATCGACAACGGCGAAAGCTTGGACAGCCTGATGCCGGAGACGTTCGCGGTGATGCGCGAGGCGGCCCGCAGGACGATTGGCGAACGCCCGTTCGATGTGCAGCTCATGGGCGGCGTCGTGCTCCACGAGGGCAAGATCGCAGAGATGAAGACCGGCGAGGGGAAGACCCTCACATCGACGATGCCCGTCTACCTGAACGCGCTGTCCGGCGACGGCGTGCACGTCGTGACGACGAACGACTACCTCGCCCAGCGCGACGCCGAATGGATGGGCGCGATCCACAAGGCGATGGGCTTGACGGTCGGCGTCACGCTCGATTCGATGGGTCTGATCGCGAAGCAGCGCGCCTATCAGTGCGACATCACCTATGGGACGAACTCCGAGTTCGGGTTCGATTACCTGCGAGACAACAGCAGCGCCCGCCATCCGAGCGAGCGCGTCCAGCGCATGCTGAATTACGCGATCGTAGACGAGGTGGACAGCATCCTCGTCGACGAAGCGCGAACGCCGCACATCATCTCGCAGCGCCGCTCGGATCCGACGGACTACCTTCGGATCGCGCGCGCCATCGAGCGGATGAAGCCGGATCAGCACTACGAGATTGACGAGAAGCGCTCCAAGCGCGGACACGTCGCGCTGACCGAGGATGGCATCGACTTCATCGAGCGAGACTTCGGCGTCTCGAACCTGTACGACCCGGAGCACATGGACCTGGTTCACCACGTGAACCAGTCGCTGATCGCCCACGCGCTCTACAAGCGCGACGTGGACTACGTCGTCCACGAAGGCGAAGTGGTCATCGTCGACGAGTTCACAGGACGGATGCAGCCGGGACGGAGATACTCCGACGGTCTGCACCAGGCGTTGGAGGCGAAGGAGCGCGTCCGCATCGTCGAGGAGAGCCAGACGGTCGCGCGGACGACCTTCCAGAACTACTTCCGGCTCTACCGCAAGCTCGCCGGCATGACGGGGACGGCAGTCACGGAAGCCGCCGAGTTCCACGAAATCTACAAGCTCGACGTCGTCGTGGTCCCAACGAACCTCCCCATGATCCGGATGGACGAGCCAGACTTGGTGTACCGCGACCGCACGGGCAAGATGAACGCCGTCCTCGATGACATCGAGGCGAACCACCGGAAGGGGCGTCCTGTCCTCGTCGGCACGGTGACCATCGAAGCGTCCGAGGACTACAGCCGCGGGCTGACGAAACGCGGCATCCCGCACCGCGTCCTGAACGCCAAGGAGCACGCGAAGGAAGCGGACATCATCGCCCAGGCGGGTCAGCCCTACGCCGTCACCATCGCGACGAACATGGCTGGGCGCGGCGTCGATATCAAGCTGGGCCCCGGCGTCAAAGAGATGGGCGGGCTGCACATCATCGGGACGGAGCGGCACGAGTCTCGGCGGATCGACAACCAGCTCCGTGGACGATCCGGGCGGCAGGGCGACATGGGTTCCAGCCGGTTCTACCTATCGCTCGAAGACGAGCTGATGAAGAAGTTCGGCTCGGAGCGGATCATGGGCATGATGGACCGCCTCGGCATGGAGCGCGATGTCCCCATCGAGCACAAGATGGTCACGCGCGCCATCGAGAAGGCGCAGGAGCGCGTCGAACAACAGAACTTCGAATACCGCAAGCACATCCTGAAGTACGACGACGTACTGAACCGGCAGCGAGACACCGTCTACACGCTTCGGAACCGCATTCTCGACGGCGACAACCTGCGCGGCGACGTGATGGAGATGATCGAGAGCGCGATCCGCGCCAAGATCGCCGAACACCTGCCGGAGGACAACGAAGAGGCGCACAACGCCGATGACGTCGCTCAGTGGATGACCCGGAACTGCGCCGTGCCGACTGCCGACTGGGACCGTAAGCCGACGGACATGACGCCCGCCGAGCTCGAAGAAGCTGCCGTCGCCGCATTCCATCGGGCGTACGACGCCCGCGAGGCAGAAGTGGGATCGGAGATGATGCGCCAGATGGAGCGGCTCATCCTCCTCGACCGCATCGACCACCACTGGATGGAGCACCTGCAGAACATCGACTATCTGCAGGAAGGCATCGGATTCCGTGGCTACGCGGGTCGCGATCCGGTCGTCGAGTTCCAGAAGGAGGCCTTCGAGCTCTTCGGCTCGATGCTCGACCGTGTGGACGACGATGTCGCGCAGTACATCTTCCGCGTCCAGATTCAGATGATGACGCCTGAGCAGGCGGAGGCGCATGACGACGCCCGCCGAGTCGCCGAGGCGACGGAAGGCGAGGCTGCCGAGCCCACGTCGGCTCAAACAGCGGCAATCAATCGATTCCAGCGGGCGGCACGGTCGGCGGCGCAATCGCAGTATGCGAAGGTTGGACGCAACGATCCGTGCCCGTGCGGCAGCGGGCAGAAGTACAAGCGGTGCCATGGGCGGATCGCCTAGCGAATGGACATCCTGTTCCTCAGCCTGCGCTACCCGTATCCCCCCATGCGGGGGGACCGGATCCGCTCGTTCTACCTGTTGCGCGGGCTGGCTGCCAGGCATCGTGTCTCCCTAGTCACCTTCTACGAAGACCCATCCGAGGTTGAAGCCGACGGTGTCCTGCGCGAGCTCTGCGCTCGCGTCTTCGCAGTGCCTTTCTCGCGAACGCGAGGTCGCCTCAACGCCGCGATGGGCGCGCTCGGGCGGGACCCTCTGCAAAATCGGATGTGGTACTCCCCGACGATGCAGCGGACCATCGACGAAGCGCTCGACGCCGTGGGTCCCGACACGATCCAGGCTGGGCTGTTTCGGACGGGACAGTACGTCGCGGATGCGCCGATCCCCAAGCTGCTCGATCTCGGCGACGCGATGGCTCTGAACCTCGAACGCCGTCGCCAACTGCAGCGGAACCCGGTGACTCGCTGGCTGGTGGGCATCGAGGGCGAGCGCGTCCGTCGGTATGAGCCCTACATCGCGCGACGATTCACGCGGACGACGATGATCTCGCCATGCGACCGCTCGGCGCTCATGGAGGTCGCGCCAGACCTCCGTCTGGACGTGCTGCCGAACGGCGTCGATCTGGACTACTTCTCGCCGGACGGAGCTCGGCGGGGGCTGTCCGTTCCGACGATCCTCTTCACCGGGACGATGGACTACTTTCCGAACACGGACGCAGGTTACTATTTGGCGGAGGCTATCCTTCCTCGCGTGCGTCGCCAGATACCGGACGCTCGGCTTCTGCTGGTCGGCACAGACCCGCCGCGCGGGCTTGTGCGTCTCAGCGGCGCACACGGCGTCGTCGTGACCGGTCGCGTGCCCGACGTGCGGCCCTACTTCGAGCAAGCGACTTTATTCGTCGCTCCGCTCCGCTGTGGGACGGGTCTGCAGAACAAGGTCCTCGAATCGATGGCGATGCGCGTGCCGGTGGTCACCACGCGCTTGGGCGCCAGCGGCATTGTGGCGGAGCCGGGCAGAGACTTCGTTCTGGCGGACGAAGCGGACGACATCGCGTCTGAGGTCGTTCGGCTCCTCGGTGACGCCGACGCGCGTGAGGCGCTGGCGACCAACGGCAGGGCGTACGTCGAGCGCGAGCATCGGTGGGCGACCATCGGCGAGACGCTGACTCAGTTCCACGAGCAGATGGCAGCACGACCCGTGAACCATTTCCCGACGGCGCCGCAGACCACATGAAGAATACGCGCAACTTCTGCATCATCGCCCACATCGACCACGGCAAGTCGACGCTGGCTGACCGGCTCCTAGAAATGACCGGCACGCTCGAAGCGCGACAGATGCGCGAGCAGGTCCTCGACGCGATGGACCTGGAACGCGAGCGCGGCATCACCATCAAGGCTCATGTCGTCCGGCTGAACTACAACGCCCCCGACGGCGAGACTTACGAGCTGAACCTCATCGACACGCCGGGGCACGTCGACTTCACGTACGAGGTGTCCCGCAGTCTCGCCGCATGCGAGGGAGCGGTTCTCGTCGTGGACGCCGTGCAGGGAGTCGAGGCGCAGACGGTCGCCAATGTCATGCTCGCTTTGGAGCAAGACTTGACGATCGTCCCCGTCATCAACAAGGTGGACCTCCCGAGCGCCCGTGTGGACGCCGTCAAGGAGGAACTGGAAGACATCCTGGGGATTGCCCGCGATGAGGTGATCCTGGCGAGCGCCAAGGACGGGACTGGCATCGATCAAGTGCTTCAGGGCATCGTCGCGCGCATTCCGCCGCCGAAAGGCGACGCTGCGGAGCCGCTCAAAGCGCTGGTCATCGACTCATTCTATGACTCGTACCGCGGCGTCGTGATGTACACGCGCGTCGTCAACGGTTGCCTCCGCGATGGGATGCCGATCCTGCTGATGGGCACGGGCAGGCAGTACGATGTAGACGCCTTGGGCGTGTTCGCGCCGCACATGAGGCCCGTCGACGAGCTCCGCGCGGGCTCCGTCGGCTACGTCATCGCGAATATCAAAGACATCCGAGACACCAAGATCGGAGACACGCTCACCGAGCCCGACCGCCCCACCAGTCTGCCGTTCCCGGGCTACCGTGAGCTCCAGCCCCTCGTGTTCTGCGGGCTCTACCCAACAGAGGCTTCCGCGTACCCCCTTCTGCGGGACGCCCTCGAGAAGCTGCGGCTGAACGACTCGTCGTTCTCGTTCGAGCCCGAGACATCCGTCGCGCTGGGATTCGGGTTCCGATGCGGGTTCCTCGGCATGCTGCACATGGAGATCATCCAGGAACGGCTGGAGCGCGAGTTCGATATGTCACTGATTACCACGGCTCCGAGCGTTAAGTACCGCGTGCTGACGTCGGGTGGCGATGTCATCGACATCCAGAACCCATCCGAGATGCCGGACGCCGGAAGCATCGAAGACGTCGAGGAACCGTACGTCGCGGTTCACCTGGTCACGCCGAAGGAGTACATCGGTCCCCTGATGGAGCTCTGTAAGTCGAGGCGGGGCGAGTACAGGAACCTGGAGTACCATACGCCGACGCGCGCGATGCTGCACTACGATGTGCCCCTCAATGAGATCGTCGTCGACTTCTACGACCGGCTGAAGACGCTGACGCGCGGCTACGGCTCGATGGACTACGAGCTCGCAGGCTACCGACCCTCGGACCTGGTGCGGCTCGACATCCTCCTGAACGAGCGTCCGGTCGACGCCTTGTCGCTCATCGTGCATCGCGATCAAGCCTACTATCGCGGCAGGCTTCTGGTCGACAAGCTGCGTCGCCTCATCCCGCGCCAGATGTTCGACGTGCCGGTGCAGGCAGCCGTGGGGAGCCGGGTCATCGCGCGAGAGACGATCAAGGCGCTGCGCAAGAACGTGACGGCGAAGTGCTACGGTGGCGACATCACGCGCAAGCGCAAGCTGTTGGAGAAGCAGAAGGAAGGCAAGAGGCGAATGAAGGCGATTGGCAGTGTCGAAGTGCCCCAAGAGGCCTTCATGGCGGTGCTCTCCACGGAGTAGTCGCGGGGCAGCGGCGATCTGCATGGCGCTGGCTGCGTCCCTCGCGTTCTGCATCTACTGTGGGCACACGGCGCGTGCCGCCTCTGGCTTGAGCCCGGACGCCACTTCCGCCAAGGAGAAGGTCGGTTCGATGTCTGAGAATCGCAGCGCGGCAGGAGCCATCGCGACCGACGTCCAGTCCCGGACGGTGAGAGCAGCC
>VGLH01000044.1 GCA_016866785.1 Candidatus Poribacteria bacterium | reverse complement strand
GAGCGTGAACCTGTCGCCGGCGTCCGACCCCAGCGACGACGGCGGCGCGGTCGTCCTGACCCAGAGCGGCGGCGTGTACGCCTCCAGCGGGACGTACGTCACGCCCTTCATCGACTTCGGGAGCGCGCCGACGGCGTTCGACCGGCTGCGCTACGTTGCCGACACGTCCGTGGGAACCGTCGCCTATCGGATCGCCTCGTTCGAGAACCTGACGGACGCGCGGACGTTCACGGGCTCGCCGGTTCAGGGTTCGCAGCCGCGCGGGGTGGGGATCGACATCAGCGGCTTGACGCCGCGCCGGTACGTCGCCGTCGAGTTCACGTTGACGACGCCGGACACGTCGCAGACGCCTTCGCTCAAGGCGGTCGAGGTGATCGCGCGGCGTTCGGTTCCGGGGATCGCGGCTCCGTCGGGCGTGCCGGACGTCGAGCTGGGTCTGATGCGTGTCGGTGGGTCGAGCCATCTGAGCGTATTGGATCGGCTCTGCGGGCTGTTCGGGTTGGAATACCGCCTGACGCCGTCAGGAACCTTCGAGATGCAGAGCGTGCCGTCGGCGGGGTCGGTCGGCTCTGACTGGGGAACGGATCGGCGGGACGCCTGCACGTTCGCGGAGGGGGTTCACGGGAACCTGCTGCGCTGCGAGCGGGACGATTCGGAGCTGGCGAACTTCGTCGTCGCAGTGGGCAACGGCGAGGGGTCGGAGCGGCTCCTATGCGTCGTGCAGGACGCGGCGAGCCAGGCGACGTACGGCGTGCGGCAGGCGGTTCCCTTGTATCCCGACATGACGCTCGCCGACCTGAAGGCGGACGCCGACGCGTATCTGGCGCGGCACAAGGAACCGCGCGTCGCGCTGACGTTCGAGCTGCTGGCGGGTGACGCGCCGTTCGCGCCGGGGGATTTGGTGCGGATCGTCTCGCGGCATCGGCGGAACCACGAGGGGGGCGATCTGGATGTGTCGGCGCGGGTTCTCCGCGAGACGCGCGAGGAGACGGACGCCGGCGAGCGGATTCTCCTGCACTGCGCCGACAAGCCGCGCTCGCTGACGTCGGAGCTCGCCCGCTGGCTCGGCGATGAGCGTTGGGGAGGGTGACATGGAGATGATCGAGGCGCGGGTCCGGACTACGGACGAGCTCTTCTCGCGGCTGGAGTCGCTGGTCGAGAAGGATCACGACCTCCTGACGCGGCTGGATATCAAGGTCGGGGAGATTCTCTCGCGGATGGTGTCGCAGGAGGCGCGTTTCGACGACCACGAGAAGCGCCTGCGGGAGCTGGAGGCGGCGAAGTGGCGGATCGCGGGGATCGCGGCGGTGCTGTCGACGCTGATGCCGGTGCTCATCTCACTGCTGACGCGGGCGGTGATGGGTGGAGGGTGATGGAGATCAATTCGGAATCCACGGCAGCCGCACAGGACTGATGCAGTCAGGGAACGAGCAGTCCGAATCCAGTAATCGCTTGTGTCCGCTAGGACGCCTGGCCCACAGGGCTGGTTCGACGACCAACGCAATGTGGTTCACCGATTGCACGTGAGCCCCAACGCGCTCGATACAGGAGACTGCTTGCATCGGGCAATGTATGTCTTGACAAACGTCCGATGGCGTGGCTAAATGAGGCTACAGCACACATGGCAAGATTACCATAGGACGATGTTCCCATGACCGATCTGACAACGGTGACGAACTCGCCGACGTTCCGACTCTTCGCCATGCCGAGCTTCTGGAAGGGCGTCGCGCGTACGATCGACCTGTTTGGTAGTCTGGATACCTACAATGTCAGCGCAACGCCGGAAGAAGCGGACAAGCAGGCGTTCCTCGCGGACTGGAAGTGCCTCAGTTCAGACGCACAAGCCGCCTATGGCGAACTCGTCAGGCAGATCGAAACCCAAACCGGCGAACGGCAATTCGGCTAGCTCCGGCACGTCCCAGATGGTCGCGATTCAGCGCACCCAGTCCTATTCTGGGCCGTTCCCGCCTCCTGGCCTGCTTGAGACTTGCGAACGTCACCATCCTGGGTCGACGCGCATCTTCGTTGAGCAGTATGAGAAACAGTCCGATCACCGAATGGCGATCGAGCGGAAAGTGGTCGACGCGAACGTTCGCAATGAACGGTGGGGCTTGACTGTCGCTTCGATACTTGCGGTGCTGGTGTGGCCCGGCATTGCCGCATATATGATTTCCCTTGGGTATGTCGGCGCTTCATTGGGCGTTCTTGCGGCGGAGTTCGGAGCGTTAGTCGCTATGTTCCTGAACCGGGCGCGGAAACAGCGCCGAGATACTCAACGCAAAGCCGACGTTGAGACTCCGACAATACGTGAGTCTACCGAGCGCTGACACTGGCACCGACGATGAACTCGGTCGGTTCCTCAACATCTCTCCATCGGTATAGCCGGACAAACGCCGGTATCCCTTGGCAACAGAACGTTGGCGGTTCTCTCGACGGCGATGCCGGTGCTCATCTCGCTGCTGACGCGGGCGGTGATGGGTGGGTGACCAGCCTTCGGCGCCACGTTCGACTGTGGCATAATCGCCACTTGAGCAGGCACGTACACGGGAGAGAAAGGGTCGCTAGTGACACCCTCCATCCAGATGGCCCCGACGGATTGGGTGGTTCGACGGACCATGCCTGCAACGGCGATAGCGGTTGACGAAACGCGACCGGCGTAGCGGATTATCTGCAGGTCATACTGACTTCCGACGAAGCCGGCGGCTACGTGGCAGAATGCCCGGCGATCCCCGGCTGCATCTCGCAAGGAGCCACAGAACAGGCTGCCATCGAGAACATCCAGGAAGCGATCGCCGAATGCATCGCCTTCCGGCGGGAGATGGGCTTGCGACCGTATGAGACCTATCTCATGGTCAAAGTGATTGTGTAGCATACGGAGTGACGTAGAACGGTAGCATGGTGTGTCTTGTGCGCTCTGCGGGCATCGAGTAAGCTGCTGCTGCCTAGGAGTCGCTAGGAGTGCCATTCTAAGGAGCCACACATGCACCAGCTAGAGACCACTGGGCAATCGCCGCTGCGGCAACCAGCGTACCTTGCTGCAGAAGCAGCGCGGCTTGTCGGATTGAGCTCTGGTCGCGTGCACCGTTGGTTGCAGGGGTACTCGTACGCTTATCGGGACGAACGCCGGCGGCAAGAGCCTGTAATCCGACATTCGGGTGGCTCGTCATATGCTTCGTTTCTAGATCTCGTGGACCTGCTGTTCGTTCGTCGATTCCTCGACCACGGTATCAGTCTGCAGACGCTCAGGAAGGCGTTGGAGGAGGCAAGGGAGATACTCGGTACGGATCACTTCGCGCGGCAGCGCTTTTTCACGGATGGTAGAGGGGTCTTCCTCGCCGTTAAGGAGTCAGCGAAGGCAGACGAAGGCGAGGCGATGATGAAGCTTCTCTCTGGCGGGCAGTGGGTCATTCCAGACGTCATCAAGGCGCTTGCTGACGAGATCGAGTTCGACAGCTCCACCGATCTGGCGCAGCGCTGGTATCCACCGGACGCGGATCGACGCGTGGTCGTTGACCCAGCGGTCTCGTTCGGTAGCCCATCCGTCGCCGGAACCGGCATAACGACTGCGAATGTGTACGATCTGTATGTCGCAGAGGGACGCAAGATCGGGCCAGTTCGCAGGTGGTTTGGTCTGGAGACGGACTGCATTGAGGCAGCGATCTGCTTTGAGGAACGGATGGCTGCATGAGGTTCTTCATCGATGAAGATCTCGGCAAACCGCTTGCAGATGGTATGAAGGGCTTCGGCGAGAACGTGACTCATCTTCTGGATGAGTACCCAGCCGGTACAGCTGACGTCGCCTGGCTCCAGGACGTTGGGCAGCGAGGTTGGCTCATCGTGACCAGGGACGAGCGGATTCGCTACCGTCCTGCTGAGCGAGCTACCCTCACGCGCTGTCGAGTTGGCGCGTTCTTCTTAGGTGGTAAGAACCTGACTCACTGCCAACTCGTACAGCAACTCGTGCGCAACTGGCCGCGCATGAAAGAGCTCGCTGCCAACACACAGAAACCGTTCGCCTACCGTGTTCCTCCCAGCGGCACGAGGATCGAGTTGATCCAACTGTAAGAGTCTACTGCCGCGGGCCTGCCCGAACCCAAAGCAACACGGGCCCGTTCTGGAGCGTCGCCTGCGCAAAAACGGCCGGCGCTGGCATCGGCACGCCGCATTGCACCCTCCACCCGCCAGGGCTAGACTACGCCCTGCGGCGGACGCTCGCCTTGCCCGCCGCCACCAGACATGAGGAGGAACCCATGCGGCGAATCGCTCTCCTAGTGCTCGTTACCGCCCTCGGCTGCCAGAGCGCGCAGGATGCCCCGGCATTGGAGAAGGACGTGGACGAGAAGCAGACGGCGCAGGACCAGAAGCCCGACGAAGTCGATCAACGCCTCAACAACTCGCCCCGACACAGCGAATGGGTCGAAATCCAGCAGGGCGACCGCTCCGTCGCCTCGTTCGTCGCGTACCCCGAAGCGCCGGACAAGCGGCTCGCGCTCATCCTGATCCACGAGAACCGTGGCATGGCGGACTGGCTGCGCGCCTTTGCCGACCAGGTCGCCGAGGCGGGCTACGTCGCCATCGTCCCGGACCTGCTCTCCGGCATGGGACCCGGCGGCGGCAACACGGATTCCTTCGCGGACACGGCGGCGGCGACCCGCGCTATCGGGGCGCTCCCGCCCGACCAGGTGACCGCCGATCTGAAAGCCGTCGCCGCGTACATCGCCAAGCAGCCCGCGTCGAGCGGGAAGGTCGCCGTCGCCGGCTTCTGCTGGGGCGGCAGCCAGACGTTCCGGTTCGCGACGAACCACGCCGACCTCGTCGCCGCGTGCGTCTTCTACGGCAGCGGGCCCACCGATCCGGCGGACATCGCCCGCATCAAGGCTCCCGTCTACGGCTTCTACGGCGGCAACGACCAGCGCATCAACGGAACCATCCCGCAGAGCGAAGAGCTGATGAAAGCCGCCGGCAAGTTCTACGAGCCGGTCATCTACGACGGCGCGGGACATGCCTTCATGCGCCAGGCGGCGGAGACGGACGACCTGGCGGACCCCAACAAGCAGGCGGGCATCGCGTCCTGGGAGCGGCTCCAGGCGATCCTGGCGAAGCACAGCAAGTAGGTGCGCGGTTCCCTTCGCGTCGCAGTGATGAGCGATGGTTCCCTCCCGGGGGAGGGTTAGGCGGGGGAGGGTTAGGGAGGGGGTTCGTCAAACCGCGCCATCGTTGCTGAGGGCACAGCGGTCGGCTAGGATGGCGCATCGCCCGTGCGCCGCCCAGCCCCCGGAAGGAGCCTGCTCCATGACGCCCGTCCTCGGCAGACCCGTCACCGTGTCCGCCATCGCCATCGGCTGCGGCGGCGAGTACGACGCCAAGATGCAGCTCGCCGCCGAACACCTCGAAACCTCCGGCGAGAACGGCGTCGATATCGCCTGCCTGCCCGAAGCCTTCGCGAGCCTGACCGCCGAGCCCATCCCCGGACCCACGACCGACGCCATCGCCCGGTTCGCCAAGCGGTACGGCATGTACGTCCTCTGCCCCATCGTCGAACGCGCCGACGGGACGCAGTACAACACCGCCGTCCTCATCGGACGCGACGGGAGCGTCATCGGTTCCTACCGCAAGGTCTACGTCTTCTGGGGCGAGAACTCCCGACCCAGCCGCGACGGCGTCCGCGTCTACGACCTCGACTTCGGACGGATCAGCATCTTCACCTGCTTCGACGTCAACTTCCCCGAACTCTGGCAGGAAGCCGACGAACTCGACGTCGAACTCGTCCTTTGGCCCTCTGCCTACGGCGGCGGCATGCCCCTCAACGCCTACGCGATGCTCTACCACTACCCCATCGTCCCCGTCGGATGGGGCAACCTCATCGACATCACCGGCGAGAACCTTGCGGACGTCCTCCAGCCCCGGCCAGGACAGACCATCGCGACGCTCGACCTCGACCGCGTCCTCATCCACGAGAACTTCACCGGCGACAAGGTGCGGCGGCTCATCGACAACGGGGAAGCCGTCATCGAGCGGCACTTCGAGATGGAGGCGTGGTGGCTTCTGCGAGCCGCCAAGCCCGGCGTCCGCGCCCGCGACCTCTGCAAGCGCGACGGCATCGAGACCCTCCGCGAGTACCAGCAGCGCAGCCGTCGCCAGATCAATGAGATTCGGTTCCGAGGCGGACTCGTCTAGCGGTCTGTCGGGACGAGTCGCAGGGCAGCCAACCCCTACCCTAACCCTCCCCCATTCAAGAGGGAGGGGATGGAGCCCCTCCCCCCGCGAAGCGTGGGGGAGGATTGGGGAGGGGGGTTCCTCGAACGTTCACCTGAACAGACCACCAGCCGCGGAGAACGCCCATCGACACGCTCTACCTCGTGCCCGGCTACCTCGGATATCGCGGCAAAGAGGGCTATTGGGGCTTCTGGGACGCGGTCATCCCGATCCTGACCGCCGAAGGTTTCCGGTGCGTGCCGGTTCCCACCGAACCCATCGGCTCCATCGAACGCCGATCCGCCAAGCTGTGCGACACGATCCGCGAGACGACCCGCGACGGCGACGCCCTCGACCCCACCGACCGACTCTACCTGCTGGGATTCAGCACCGGCGGACTCGACGTCCGCTATCTCCTCTCGCCCGCGACGCCCCTGACGCTGCCAGCCGCCGTGCGCTCGCGCGTCAGAGCCGCCGTAACGCTGGCGACGCCCAACCACGGCACGCCGATGGCGGACTTCTACCGCGCCTGGCGGGCAGACGACCTCTTCGGATTCTTCGCGGGAATCTTCGCCAAGTGGAGCACGTCCGACCGCATCGCGGAGCTCGGCAGGCTCGCCGACAAGCATCGCGCAGTCATCCAGCGGGTTCTCGGTGAACCGCAGCGCGAGGAGTTCCTGCGGTTCGTCGAAGGACTGCTCATCGCGACGAAGGAGGAACGCGAGTCGATCCAGGGGTTCCTCGACAGCATCGCCCGCAGCCGGGGAGCCCTCGAACAGCTCCGCGTCCGCTCGATGCGCGTCTTCAACGAACGCGTGACGGACGATCCCGGTCTTCGCTACGTGTCCTTCATCGCGGGAACCGAACCGATCCCGCCGAGCAACTTCGGCACCGCGCTCTTCGCCCTCGGATGGTTCATCACGACGCGTAGGAAGCCCGCCCTGCCTCCGCCGCCGGATGACGGGCGCGTGCCGCCGCCGAAGGTCTGCTCGCTCGACGGATCGCCGCTCCCGCCCGACGCGTCGCCCGTGGTCATCTCGGCGAAGCTCTCCGATGCCGTCGTGCCGACGATCTCGCAGTACTGGGGCGAGCTCGGCGGCTACGCTCCTGTCGATCACCACGCCGCGTGCGGGAAGCCCCACCACATGATGCGCGTGCCGGAGTTCGCGGGAGAGGGCGTGCGGGCGCTCTACGGGCGCATCGCCAACGCGCTGCGGGGGAACGACGGGTAGGAACCCAGTCCGCATCGGCTCCTGTGTGAAAGGGAATGACGGATTCAGGTGAGTGTTGCGGCGGCAGCTTGGTGAACGGCTCTTGCCATGCCCAACGGGGATTGCGCGGGCTCGACGCGTCAGCCGCGCGCCCATCACTCCTTCGAGCGATGGGCGCGTTGATTTGTGGATGGGTTCCATCGGCGGTTGGGTGCGCGCCGGCTACTGGGTCTTGAGCTCCGCCCAAGCCGTGGCGAGCTTCGTCCTCGGTTCCACCGGCAGGACGCCTTGGACGATCGCTTCGAGCTCCGCCTTCGTCCACGCCAGGTAGATGGCGTCGTAGTAGCCGATCTCGTTGAACTGCGTCAGCGCGACGCCGGTCATCGTGAAGTTGGTGAAGTCTCCCCACAGGTCGCGGATGACGGGCGTCCAGTTCTTCGGCACATCCTTGCTGACCTGGATGCCCGTCCAGCCCGTCAGGTTTTCGCCGGCGATGTAACGCCGGGTTCCCGGAGCTGGCGGGTCCACGAACGCGGCGTTGACGGCTCCCCACGCGCCGTTGTCGGGGAACTGGATCATGATCCCCGCGCCGCCATCCTTGCGCCACGAGAAGAGGATGTAGCGGGCGTCGGTATCCTTGGACGGCTTCTCGACGATCGAGTACGCCCATCCGGCGATGTTCGCGTTGTACTTCTGCCCATTGGTCGCAGCATTGCCCTTCGCGTCGAGCTTGACGGCGACCTTGCCCTTGAAGACGATCTTCTTTTCGATGGCGATCTCGGTCGCCGTGTCCTGGTTCGGCAGGGCGTCGATGAACGCCGCGTCGTCTTCGAACAGCGTGATGACTTTGGCGGAACCCGGGATGGAGAGCGAGCAGGCGAGGGCGAGCACACCGACGCTCAGAATGAGCCGGTTCATTGAACGTATCCCTTCTTAGCCGTTATGTGCGAAGCAACGTACCCGTACGATTCATAGCCCTGGGAGCCAGTCTGTCAAACGCGCCGGGCGCTGATTCGGCGCTGTGGGGACCGACAGCGCGAGGTTTTCGGCAAGAGGAACCCCATGAGCCGGTCCTACCACCCGAGCACCACCGGCGGACGGCTCCGGTCTTGCGCCGGGGGGCGTCTTGAGGGACAACGGTCGCCGGTCATTGCGTGGAGCATCTTCCGAAGGACTATCGGCATGGCAGAGCTCAAAGCGGCGATCATCGGCTGTGGTGGCAGGGGACGGGGACACGCTCGTGGGTATGTCGCGGCGCCCAACGTCAAGCTCGTCGCGTGCGCGGACCCGTCGGCGGACAACGCGAAGAAGCTCTCGGAGGAGTTCGGCGTTCCGAAGATCTACGCCGACCCGAAGGAGATGCTGGCGAAGGAGAAGCCCGACATCGTCAGCGTCTGCGTCTGGACGGGGCTCCACCTGCCGCTCATCCGCGCCTCGGTCGAGGCGGGCGTCCAGGCGATCCACGCCGAGAAGCCCATGGCTCCCACCTGGGGCGATGCCCAGGAGATCGGCAGGCTCGTCGCCGACGCGAACGTCCTGACGACCTTCTGCCACCAGCGGCGGTTCGGCGCGCGGTTCGTCAAGGCGCGCGAGCTCGTCAACGCCGGAGCCATCGGCGAAGTCACGCGCTTCGAGGGTCAGTGTCCCAACATGTTCGACTGGGGAACCCACTGGTTCGACATGTTCTTCTACTGGAACAACGACGAGCCGGCGCAGTCGGTCCTGGGACAGATCCACGTCGAAGGGGAACCGCGCACCGTGTTCGCCGTCCCGGTGGAGAACCAGGGCTCCAGCATCGTCTTCTACAAGAACGGGCGGAAGGGGCTTCTCCTGACCGGCATGCGCGGAGCCGCCGGCGAAGACCTGCGCATCGTCGGCACCGAAGGCGTCATCGAGCTGATCGCCCACGCGGACCCGCCCCTGCGCATGCTGCGCTCGTCCAGCCGAGGATGGGAGCTCCCCGACCTCTCCACGGTCACGCCGAAGGGCGACGACACGGTTCTCTCGATCCTCGACCTGATCGCCTGCCTTGAAAGCGGTGAGGAGCCGAGGCTCTCCGTGCGGAAGGCGCTCCAGGCGACCGAGCTCATCTTCGCCACGTATGAGTCGAGCCGTCGGCGCGAGCGGATCGACCTGCCACTCACGACGACGGACAGCGCCCTCCTGACGATGCTCGAAAACGGCGATATCGGACCGAAGCGGAAAGGCTGAGCATGGCGACAACGACGGTTCTGCCGACGGACGGCTCCATCGTCGACCGGCGGTTTTCCTACCTGCCCGAGACGAACACGGTCTTCGACCCGCCGATGCCGACGTACGATTCGCTGGACGCCTGGGAGCGTCGCAAGGCGGAACTGCGGCTCCACATCCTCGTCAGCAGCGGGCTCTTTCCGCTGCCGCCCAAGCCTCCGCTGAACCCCCGCGTCACCGGCAAGATCGAGGGCGACGGATTCACCATCGAGAACGTCGCCTTCGAGAGCTATCCCGGCTTCTTCGTCACGGGGAACCTCTATCGCCCGCGCGGGAGGTTGGGGCCCTTCCCCGGCGTCGCGTCGCCGCACGGACACGCCCGCCACGGGCGGCTGGAGCACACGGACGATTTCTCGATCCCGGGTCGCGGCATCTCGCTCGCCCGGCAGGGGTTCGTCACCTTCTGCTACGACATGGTGGGCTACAACGACAGCCTCCAGATCGACCACCAGTTCGAGGGAACGCGGGAGTACCTCTGGGGACTGTCGCTGCTGGGCCTCCAGCTCTGGAACAGCATCCGTGTTCTCGATTACCTGGAATCGCTCGAGGACGTGGACAAGTCGCGGATCGGCTGCACGGGCGCGTCCGGCGGCGGAACGCAGACGTTCCTCCTCGCAGCCGTGGACGACCGGGTGAAGGTTCCCGTCCCCGTCAACATGATCTCGGCGCACATGCAAGGCGGCTGCCTCTGCGAGAACGCCCCCCATCTGCGCCTGGACGCCACGAACGTCGAGATCGGGGCGATGGCGGCTCCACGCCCGATGCTCCTCATCTCCGCGACGGGCGACTGGACCAAGAACACGCCGAGCGTCGAGTACCCCGCGATCCGGCGCGTCTACGAGCTCTACGGCGCGGCGGACCATCTCGCGGAAGTGCAGATCGACGCCGGGCACAACTACAACTTGCCCAGCCGCGAGGCGATGTACGCCTGGATGAACCGATGGCTCCGCGACGAGCGCGACGCCACCAAACTCAAGGAGCAGCCCTTCGACCTGCCGGCTCCCGAGACGATGCGCGTCTTCCCGCAGGGGCTTCCCGCTGGCACTCCGACGCGGGCGCAAGTCGTCGATTCGATTATCGCAACCGCCCAGGCGCAGTTGGAGTCGCTCGCGCCCGTTACACCAGAACTGCTGGAACGCGCGCGAACCGTTCTGGGCGCGACGTATCAGCACGTCGTCAATGCGTCGGTACCCAGCCGCGTCGATGTCCGGTCGTCCTCGCCGAACGGCAACGCGGAGCGCTTGGTGCTGTCGCGACCCGGAGCGGGCGATGCGATCCCGGGGCTCTACCTGCACGCCAAGAACCCCAAGGGCGCGGCGGCGGTTCTCGTGTCGCCCGAGGGCAAGGCGAGCTTCGTCGGCGACGACGGCAGACCGACGGGCATCGCGTCGGCGCTGTTGTCGCGCGGCGTCTCCGTCCTGGCGATCGACGCCTTCCGCACGGGCGAGAGCGCAGGGTTAGATCGCAAGGAGTCGCGCCATTTCCTGACGTTCAATCAGACGGAACTGGCGAACCGCATCCAGGATATCCTGACGGCGTGTGCCTACGCGGCGGCGCGTGAGCAGGGCATCCATCTGGTCGGGACAGGGGAAGCGGGCATCTGGGCGCTGCTGGCGCGCGGGCTGGCTCCGGACATTCTCGTCACGGTCGCGGATATGGCGCAGTGGGACAACACGGACGACGCGTCGTTCGAGGGGAGTTTCTATCTGCCGGGCATCCGGCGGGCTGGCGACATCGGGACGGCGGGCGCGCTGGCGGCTCCGGGACGGCTCGCGCTCCACAACGTCCATCCGTCGGCGGACCTGGCGACCATTGAGAGCGCCTATCGCTCTGCCGGAGCGTCGGACGCTCTGACCATCGCCGGAAGCGCAGCAAACGCCGAGACCGTCGCGGGATGGATCGCGGGCTAGCGGCGGCGCTGCACCGTGGGTTCTGCCTACGCCCGGCTGTTTGGTCCGGTCACAGTCGTCATTCCCGCGAGCTCTGCCTTTGCCGGGTCAGGAAGCGGGAACCCAGCGCCCTGGCGGTCTGCCAGCATCGATTTTGCTCCTACCCGTCATCCTAGTGGTCTGTCAGGTTGATGCTTGGAAGAACCAACCCCCGCCCTGACCCTCCCATTCAAGGGGGAGGGATAATGCCTCCTCCCCCCGCGAAGCGTGGGGGAGGATTGAGGTGGGGGGTTCCACGAATCTTTATCGTGACAGACCACTGGCTTCCCAACCATCCTCTCCACGTGAGAGAGTTGGTATGAAGGCTCGGGGACGAGAGGCAAAGGCAAGGGAACGCGCCATGAACGCCGATATCGCCAACAGGGAACGCATCGCGCGGGAAGTGAACGCCGTTCGGACCAGCGTCGGGTACGCCGACCTGTCCAATCGGGGTAAGCTGCGCATCACGGGACGCGAACGCGCGACGTGGCTCCACAACATCGTGTCCAATATGGTCGAGAAGCTCGCCGTCGGCGACGGCAACTATGGAACCTTCCTGACGGATCGCGGCAAGATGGTGGGCGACTTCCGCCTGCTTGTCCGCGACGACTGCCTGCTGTTGGACACGGAACCCGAACTTGCCGACTCGCTTCCGGCGGCGATGGACAGGTTCCTCATCTCGGAAGACGCGGAGATCCACCGCGACCACGACCGCTGGACACTGCTCGGCCTGATGGGCCCGCAGTCGGCTGAGTGGGTGTCCCGCGCGCTGGTGATCGACGTGCCGGGGTTGGCGCTGTACGGTTCCATCGAAGCGGAACGCGACGGGACGAGGGTCGTCGTCTCGCGTCAGAACCGCGCGGGCGAGACAGGCTACGACCTGTGGCTCGATCCGTCCCTCGCGGCGAAGGTGAGGGACATGCTGTCAACTGCCGGAGTCACGGAGATCGGCTCCGACGCGCTGGAGGTGCTCCGCATCGAGGCGGGGATCGCGCGCTACGGCGCGGACACCCACGACGACATCATCCCGCTCGAAGCGCGGTTGGATCACGCCATCCACTACGAGAAGGGCTGCTACATCGGGCAGGAGATCATCGCCCGGATGCACTACCGGGGTCACCCGAACAAGCTGCTGATCTGCCTACGGTTCGATGGGGGCGTCGTGCCGGAACCGCTGACGGACATCTACCCGGAGCCGGGCGCGGAGAAGCGCAACGGCTGGGTGACCAGCACGACCTACTCGCCGACGCTCGACGCCGTCATCGGATTGGGGTACGTGCGGGCGCAGCAGGCGATCACCGGCGCACGGTTCGTCGTGAAGGTCGGCGACGATTGGGTGGGTGTCGAGCTGTCCGAGAAGCCCTTCATCGTCGGCGGATAGAGCGACTGCTCCCTCGACAAGCCCGCGACGTGAGGCTACGGTACCAATGGCTGATCAGCCCCGTTCACGATAAGCAGGTTCACAGGCGTCCGTTTGCGTCGATCTGCCCCATGTCTCGCCATGATTGACCCCCCGTCGGCGGAGTGGTAGAGTCCACCGATACAGGATTCATCCGTGCCGCCGCCGAGGAGAGTAAGGAGTAAACCATGGCGCAGCAGTCGCAGAGCCCGTCGGCGCAATCCCTGCGATTCGATCCCCCGGCATCCTTCCGCGAACGCGCCCACATCCACAGCATGGACGCGTACAAACGCCTGTATGAGGAGTCCATCCGCGACCCGGATGGGTTCTGGGGGCGTATCGCGAGCGATTTCCACTGGTTCAAGCCGTGGACGAAGGTGCGCCAGTGGAACGAGCCGTGGGTCGAGTGGTTCGTCGGCGCCGAGACGAACATCACCTACAACTGCCTGGACCGGCACCTGGGCACTCCGCGGCAGAACAAGGCGGCGATCGTCTTCGAGGGCGAACCGGGCGACATCCAGACGCTCACCTATCAGCAGCTCCACCAGGAAGTGTGCAAGTGCGCTAACGCGCTCCAGGGACTGGGGCTCAAGAAGGGCGACCGCGTCGCGCTCTACATGCCGATGATCCCGGAGCTCGCCATCGCGATGCTCGCGTGCGCGCGCGTCGGGCTGACGCATTCGGTCATCTTCGGCGGGTTCAGCGCGGAGGCGATCCGCGATCGTGTCAACGACGCCGAGTGCAAGGCAGTCATCACGGCGGACGGCGGTTGGCGTCGCGGCAAGGTGATCCCTCTCAAGGATGCCGTGGACGCGGCGTTGGCAGACGGCGCATGCCCGACGGTGGACAAGGTGCTCGTCGCGAAGCGGACAGGCAATCCCGTCGCTTGGGATGACAGCCGCGATGTGTGGTGGTCGGACGTCGTGGACACGGCGTCTGCCGACTGTCCTGCGCTGCCGCTGGACGCCCAGCATCCGCTGTTCATCCTCTACACGTCGGGTTCGACCGGGAAGCCGAAGGGCGTTTTGCACGCTCTCGGCGGCTACATGGTCTACACGGCGTACACCCACAAGATGATCTTCGACATCCGCGACGAAGACATGTACTGGTGCACGGCGGACATCGGCTGGGTGACGGGACACTCCTACATCATCTATGGGCCCTTGGCGAACGGCGCGACGTCGTTCATGTTCGAGGGAGCGCCCAACCATCCCGACTGGGGCAGGTTCTGGGACATGGTGGAACGCCACCGCGTCTCGATCCTCTACACGGCTCCGACGGCGATTCGCGCGTTCATCAAGCAGGGCGACGAGTGGCCCAACAAGCACGATCTGTCGAGCCTGCGCCTGCTGGGAAGCGTCGGCGAGCCGATCAATCCCGAAGCGTGGCTCTGGTACCACCGCGTCATCGGCAAGGAACGCTGCCCCATCGTCGATACGTGGTGGCAGACCGAGACGGGCGGCATCCTCATCACGCCGCTGCCGGGCATCACACCGACGAAGCCGGGGAGCGCGACGCTGCCGTTCTTCGGATGCAATGCGGACATTGTGGACAAGGACGGGAATCCCGTCCCCAACGGCGAACAAGGGTTCCTGGTCATCCGCGACCCATGGCCCGGCATGCTGCGGACGCTCTGGGGCGACCCGGACCGGTTCCGCACGACCTACTGGGAGATGGTTCCTCACGTCTACTTCGCCGGTGACGGCGCGAAGCGCGACCAAGACGGCTACTTCTGGGTCATCGGCCGCATCGACGACGTCGTGAACATCTCCGGGCATCGGCTCGGCACGGCGGAGGTGGAGCACGCGCTCGTGGGCCACGCCACCGTCGCGGAAGCCGCCGTGATCGGCGTGCCGGACGACCTGACCGGCGAGGCGCTCGTCTGCTTCGTGACCCTCAAGGGGAGCGCGGCGAAGTCGGAGGGATTGAAGGGCGAGCTCGTCGAGGAAGTCGCCAACGAGATTGGGAAGTTCGCGCGTCCGAAGGAGATCCGGTTCACGGACGCGCTGCCCAAGACGCGTTCGGGCAAGATCATGCGCCGGCTCCTGCGGAAGGTCGCCGCGAACGACCCGACGTTGGGCAACATCGACACGCTCGAGGATATCTCGGTCTTGGCGCGGCTCCAGGGCGACGAAGAGTGATCGATTCACACGCATGCGCGAAGACGGGCGACTTATCCGAGGTCGCCCGTTTTCATCCCAGGCTGCGGACATCGGATCGCATGGAACCATCGCAGGTGGCGGGCAGGAGCCCGATCAACAGCGTCGTGTCGCAGGATGACATCGCCTCTGGTATCGACTGGGAGCGCCTCTTCGGCAGGTCGGCTCCGGTCGAGGTGGACATCGGAAGCGGCAAGGCTCGCTTCCTGATCGAGTCGGCGCAGGCGAACCCAGAGACGAACTACTTCGGCATCGAGAAGTCGGGGAAGCCGTTCCACATCGGCGTCGAGCGCATCGCCAAATCGGGCGTCCCCAACGTACGGGTCATCCGCGATGACGCGCATCGGGTCATCGGCGAGAAGGTTCCTGCCGAATCGGTCTCCGCGTACCACATCCTGTTTCCCGACCCCTGGCCCAAGAAACGCCATCACAAGCGGCGAATCATCACGCCCGCATTCGTCGCCCAACTCGCCAGGACGCTCCGCGTGGGCGGATCGCTTCACATCGCGACGGACATCGCCGATTACTATGATGAACTGGCTCTGATCGTCGAGTCGAACTCCGCGTTCCGGTTGGCGTCGGAAGGCGAATACGGTGTAGACTCGGTCGCGACGAACTTTGCCGCAAGATACCGCGACCAGGGGCGCGAGATGTACCGCGGGACCTTCGTTCGCTCGGATCGGGAGGCGGCTCGATCCCAAACGAGCGGCTTCGGCTCCTAGAACAGTCACTGCAAGGGAGATCAGCGGTGGTCAGAAGACTGGCGACGATCTGGGGGCTCACGCTGGCGCTGGGCGGCATCCTGTTCGCCGGGCAACATGCGCGCGCGCAGGAGGCAGATCAGCCGAAGACGCTCCGTGTCTACGCCTGGGCGAACTACATCGACGAGGTGCTGCTGCGGAAGTTCGAGACGGAGTACAAGGTTCGGGCAGAACTGGCGACCTACACGAGCAACGAAGAGCTCACCGCGACGCTCCTCAAGCTGCGCGAGGCGGGGGAACCGACGTACGACATCGTGATTCCCTCCGACTATGCCATTGCAGACCTTCGAGCTCGCGGTCTGCTGGCGCGGTTGGGCAAGGCGCGGCTGCCGAACCTCAAGCGCGTCGACGACTTCTTCATGGAGAAGTACTTCGATCCGGCGAACGAGTTCTCGGTTCCGTTCCTGTGGGGAACCGCCGGGATCGGGTACCAGTCGAAGCAGGTCACGCCGGAACCGACGTCCTGGGAGGACTTGTGGCGCGTCGAGCATCGCGGCAAGGTGACGATGCTCGACGACCCGCGCGAGGCTCTCGCGGTCGCGTTGATCCGGCTCGGGTTCAACGTGAACACCTCGAGCCCTGAGGAGATCGAGGCGGCGAAGAACCTGCTGATCGAGCAGGGCCCCATCGTCGCGGGCTACGAGTCGGACACGACGAAAGTCATCGGAGCCGGGGAGGTGACGCTGACCCACTCGTGGAGCGGAGCCGTCGTGCGGTCGCAGCGGGACTATCCCGAATGGAAGTACATGGTGCCCCGTGAGGGGGCGACGTTCTTCATCGACAACCTCGCCATTCCTGCCGACGCGCCGAACAAGGCGCTGGCGGAAGACTTCATCAACTGGGTTATCGAGGCAAAGACCATAGCGACGGTGACCGAGTTCACGCGCTACGCCAACTGCGTCACGCAGTCGCGTCGGTACATCCAGTCCGGTCTGGCTCAGGACCCGTACATCTACCCCTCGAAGCTGCTGTTGAGCAAGCTGCAGATGCTCCGTCTGGTTCCCGAGGCGAATCTCCCGGCTCCGGAGATGGTGGGCGGCATGGAAGTGAGAACGCTGTTCGAGAAGGCGTGGGCGGAAGTGAAGGCGCGGAAGCGTTAGGATCGCACGCGGATCGAGGAGGACACCGGTGGGGATGGGCGCGCGTTTGAGCGACCAGCAGGTCGCGTTCTTCCAGACGTACGGGTATCTCGGTTTTCCCGGACTCTTGGCGGATCGGATCGACCGGATCATCGAGGAGTTCGAGTCGGTCTGGGCGTCGCGCGGCGGGGGACACTACGGCAAGCCGCACGACGGGAAGGCGCGGTCGTGCATCGTGCCGTTCATCGACCAGACGGAATATCTCGCCTCGCTGGTGGACGATCCCCGCATCCGAGCCATCGCCGAGACGTTCATGGGCGACGACTTCAACTACATGGGCAGCGACGGGAACTACTACGCCGGCGACACGGGCTGGCACTCGGACGGCTGGCATCCCAAGACGCTGCACGTGAAGATCGCGTTCTATCTCGACGAAGTGACCCGCGACACGGGCTGTCTTCGGGTGATTCCCGGCAGCCACCGGGTCGGAACTCCTTACTCCGAGGACATCCACCAGCGCATCGGGCGCTGCCGCGACGAGTGGGGCATCGCGCCGAACGAGGTTCCCGCGGCTGCCCTCGAGACGAAGCCGGGCGACATCGTGTGCTTCAACCACAACACGAAGCACGCGGCGTTCGGCGGCGGCACGCGGCGGCGGATGTTCACGATCAATCTGTGCGAGCGCTATCCAGAGGAGCGGATCCAAGAGCTGCGCGACTACATCAGCGGAGCCGCGCGGTTCTGGATCGACCGCGTCTACGGCGACGCGATGGTGCGAACCGCCGATGCCGACCGGATGGTTCACCTCGAACAGGTCATGGCGAACGACGGGCATCTGGCGGCGCTCTCGCAAGCGGCACGGGAACGCATGGCGGAACCGTCGCGCGGCTGATCCGACGCTGCCGGACTCGACGACGGTGGTCTCATCCCGTTTGCACGGCACACAGATTCAGGCGAATCGCCCCGGCGGTTGGCTCCTATCGGCTCGATGCCGGGAGAACCGAGGGCGCGGTGTCGGTGGATGGGCAGGCACCCATCCCGACCTTCTGCCCGAAGGGAGAAAGAGGCGGAGCTCTGGTTCCTCTCAGGAGAGGTTACGTGAGAGCCCGCGCTTGCCGATGCCACGACCTGCCGCTAACATAAGCGACACTCACCCCGACCAACGAGGAGGCTCCGAGTGATTGAGTAGGTACACGCCAACGCGCCAGGGTTCCCCAACCCCTTGTGAGGCAACGGCATGTCCCTGCTCAACGTCTCCGGACTCTCGTTCCGCTACCTTTCTCAGCCGGCTCCGCTCTTCTCGAACGTCACCTTCGAGGTGAGCCCGGGCGACCGCATCGGGCTCGTGGGGCCCAACGGTGCGGGCAAGACGACGCTTCTGCGCCTGCTCATCGGCGAGCTGGGCCCGACATCCGGCGAGACCATCCGCACGACGGGCCTGCGCCTGGGGTACGTGCCCCAGGAGACGCCCGCCGCTGTTCCCGGCACCATCGAGCAGTACGCCGGAGCCGCGCGGCCCGAGCTCGCCGAGCTCCGCGCCGAGATGGACGCGCTGGAGACCGACCTCGCGTCGCCAGCCAGGGCGGCTCAGTATGCCGACGCTCTCGCTCGCTACGAGGATTTGGGCGGATACGCGTTCGAGGCGGTGACGGCGCGCGTTCTGGAGGGCCTTGGCTTCGACGACCGGGAGCGCGCGCTCGAGATGTCGCAGTTGTCGAGCGGACAACGGGCGCGGTCGGAACTCGCCAAGCTCCTGCTGGCTCCCGGCGATCTGCTCTTCATCGACGAGCCGACGAACCACCTCGACATCGCCGCGTGCGAGTGGCTCGAAGGCTACCTCGACGGGCTGACTGCCGCCTACATCATGGTGTCGCACGACCGCGTCTTCCTCAGCCGGACGACGAACCGGATCATCGAGATCGTGCGTGGCGCGGCGACCGTTTACGAAGGGGGCTACGACTTCTTCGTCGAACAGCGGGCGCTCAGCGAGCGCGAGGCGTGGGAGCGCTACGAAGGGCAGCAGCGGCGGGCAGCAGCCGCCCGGCAAGCCTCCGAGCGCCGGATGCGCCTGGCGGACCGCGTGGCGACGGCTCCGGGAGGCATCCGCCCCAACAAGGACTTCTACGGCAGGAAGGCGAAGAAGGTCGCACGGACGGCGCGCCTCCTGCGCGAGCGAGTGGAACGGGAGCCGGAAGCCGAGAAGCCGTGGGAGGAACAGCCGATCCGGACGCTGGACTTCCCGAACGTCGCCCGCACCGGCGACATCGCTCTCCGGGTCGAGGGGCTGTCCAAGTCGTACGGCGAGAAGCGGCTGTTCAGCGGGCTGTCTTTCGCCATCGGTCGCGGCGAGCGCTGGGCGCTTCTGGGCCCCAACGGAACCGGCAAGACGACCCTCCTGCGCATCTTGCTGGGCTTGGAGTCGGCGGACGAGGGGACGTTCGCCTTCGGCGCGCGGGTGAAGGTCGGGTACTTCGCCCAGGAGGGCGAGAACATGGACCTCGCCAAGTCCGCCGTCGAGGTCTGCCTGGGCGTCTACAACGACGATACGTGGGTGCGGACGATCCTGGGATGCCTGCGTCTACGCGGGGAGGAGACGACGCGATCTGTCGGTTCGATGAGCGTTGGCGAGAGAAGCAAGGTCGCCATGGCGCGGCTCCTGCTCAGCGGCGCGAACGTCCTCCTGCTCGACGAGCCGACGAACCACCTCGATATCGAAGCGCGACAGGCTGTCGAAGCGACGCTCATGCAGTTTCCGGGAACCATCCTGTTCGTGTCGCACGACCGGTACTTCATCGAGATGCTGGCGAACAACGAGATCGACCTCGGTTCCCGCCGAGAGCCGGGCTCAGAGGGCCCGCACGGTGTATAGGTTCCACCCGGAAGATGCTGAACGCCGGCGGCTTGACGCCATCGTCGGAGCCCTGGACCCGAAGGGAGCCCCGCAAGCCGCCTTCGTGCTCCGAGCCTCGACGGCTGGAACCGGGCGCATCGGCGTGCTGGCGGCATCCTACAACCCGCCGCACGCGGCGCATCTGGCACTCGCTGAGGCGGCGCGCCATCGACTCGGACTCGCAGAAGTGATCGCCGAGCTCTCGCTGGCGAACGTCGATAAGGAGGTGTCGGGGGCTCCCATTCCCGACCGGCTGATGATGCTGCGTCTCGTCGCGGAAGCGAGGCAGTGGCTCTCGGTCGCCGTGACGACGCACGGGAGGTTCCTCGACAAACTCGCGGCGCTGTCACCGTTGGTCGGCGGGGCAGAGTTCGTGTTCCTGGTGGGATTCGACACGCTCGTGCGCGTATTCGACGCGCGGTACTACGGGAACCGGGAGTCGGAGCTCGACGAGCTCTTCGCGTCGGCGCGATTCGCCTGCGCCAACCGCGCGGAATCCGGCGAGGACGAGCTCCGCGAACTGCTCGAACAGCCGTCGAATCGGAGGTTCGCCGAGCGCGTGGAGTGGGTGCCGCTGCCGGAACGGTACGCGGACGTATCCTCGACGCAGGCGCGGTCGGAAGTCGCAGAACGCCGTGGTTCCTGGATCATTCCCGAAGAGGTCGCCGAATACGTCGAGAGGCGTCGCCTTTACAGGTGACGCCTCTCTCGGCTCGATCCGCTGTTCTGTCGGACTATTGGTAGACGAGGACGACGCCCCACTGACCGACCGCCCACGCCTTGCCGTTGGCGGTCACATCGACATCGTGGAGGTCGATCTTCGTCGGCGACTTCGTGTCGGTCCACGTCACTCCGCCGTTGATCGTGTGGAGCAGCGACCCGGACGCGCCGACCGCCCACGCCTCCGTGGCGGAAGCCGCGACGACGCTGTAGAGCGTCGAGGTGGTTCCGCTGGTCTGCGTCACCCAAGAGGTTCCGCCGTTCTTCGTGTTCAGAATGAGTCCGTTGTCGCCCACGACCCAGCCGGTCTTGCCGTCGCCAGCGAAGGACACGGCGCGGAGCTCGTTGAACACCTTCGCGTCGCGGAGCTGCCACGTCTTACCTGCGTCCGCCGTGCTGATGATCGTTCCGGCGGCTCCGACGGCGATCATGCGGTTCGCGTCGAGCGCCGCGACTCCGTAGAGCGTGTTCGGCGAGAGCTCCTGCACCGCCATCGAGTGGGAGGTCCAGTGCTGACCGCCGTCCGTGGTGCGGAACACTTTGCCTAGGTCGCCGACCATCCAGCCGTTCTTGTCGTCGCTGAAGTCGAGTGAATACGCCGCTAGGGCGACCTCGGACGGGTCGGGCGAGGAGATGCGGGCGTCGCCGCCGCCTTCGCTTCGTGGATTCGAGAGGGGGATCCACGTCGCGCCGCCGTCGAGAGTTTCTAGGAACGTCCGGTTGTCGCCGACGATGAAGCCTCGCTTGGCGTCCACGATGCGGATACCGAAGAGCTGGAAGGGAACCCCGGTCTCCTGTTGCTTCCAACTCTTGCCGCCGTCGCTCGTCGCGTAGACGACGCCGCCCTGCCCGACCGCCCAGCCTCGGTTCGCGTCGGCGAATGAGAGAGAGTGCAGGTCGGAGTTGCTGTAGATGGTCTGCCAGGTCTTTCCGGCGTCGCGGGTTCGCAGGAGCGTCCCGCCGTCGCCGACGACGACGGCGGTGTTGGGGTCGAGCCAATCGACGTCGTTGAGGCGGCTCATGGTTGGGCGGGGTTCCAGGGGCGCCCAGGTCGCGCCGCCGTCACTCGTCGTCAGGATGACGCCAAACTCGGCGACGGCGATGCCCTTGAGGACATCGACGAACTTGACGTTCCACACGGGCTCCGGCATGCCGTTGGAGTTGGGGACGTTGCTCTGCTGTTCCTCCCACGTCGCGCCGCCGTCGGTGGTGTGGACCGCCGCGCCGTTGACGCCGACCGCCCAACCGTCGTTGCCGATGAACTGCACCGACTTGAGCGTCAGCGCGGTCGGGCTTCGCACGGAGACCCACGTATCGCCGCCGTCCTCGGTCGAGAGGATCGTCCCGCCGCCGCCGACGACGATGCCGTGCGTCGCAGTGCGGAACGCGACGCCGCTCATCTCGTTGTTCGTTTCCGCGTCGAGGGTCTCCCAAACCTTGCCGCCGTTCTTCGTGCGCAGGACGATTCCGCCCTCGCCGCCGATCCAGCCGTTGTTGGGGTCGACAAAGTAGATGTCGGTCAGTACCGCCCAGGTTCCGCCGTTCTGGACCTGCCAGGACTGCCCGCCGTCCGGCGTGTGGAAGATGACGCCGTTCTCGCCGACGATCCAGCCCTTCTGGGGCCCGCTGAAGAAGATGTCGAGGAACGCCGAGTCCTTCTTCTCAGGCGGAAGGATCGTGTTGAGGACGCCCGAGGGAGTCCACGTCGACCCGCCGTCCTTGGTCCAGCCGATCGTCGCGCGGTCGCAGACGAACCAGCCGTTCTGGGCGTCGACGAACTCCACCGCCTTGATGTGGCGAGTCAGGTCGTACTTGCGGGCAAACGCCCAGTCGGCGGCGTTTGCGGGGGTCAGCGCCGCCCAACAGAGCAGCGCAGCCGATATCGCTGTCACTCGTCGAATCATGGACGAACCTCCAGCGGCGGTAGCGTGGCGAGTCGATGACGGCTCCGTTTTCTTCAACGCCTTGTCGGGGTTTTGATTATAGTGATCCGCTCAGCGAAACGTCAACGAGGAACCCGTGCAGCCTCTCGCTATAGCAACTAGGGTCTGTCAGGTTGGTGCTTGGGAGAACCAACCCCCGCCCTGACCCTCCCCCATTCAAGGGAGGGATAATGCCTCCTCCCCCCGCGAAGCGTGGGGGAGGATTGAGGTGGGGGGTTCCACGAATCTTCATCGTAACTGACCACTAGCCGGACTGCGCGACGACATAGACGCCGACGCAGATGAGAAGAACGCCGATCATCTTGCCCAGCGCCATGCCCTCGCCCAGCCAGCGCCACGCCACGAGCTCCAGCGCGATGAAGATCAGGCTCTGCTGGATCGGGTAGAGGACGCTCAGCTTCATCCGCATCAACAGCGCCAGCCACAGCACGACCGACACGCCGAACGTCAGAAGCCCCGCCAGAACAAACGGCTGCGCGAGAACCGTCCGCACCAGATCGACCACGGACGCTCCGCCAACGGCTCCCGATTCCCCGATCCGGCGCATGCCCTCCCGAAGGCATGTCTGCGCGAAGACGGTCAGCGCGACGTTCACGGCGAGAAGGAACCAGTAGGCGGTCGGCGTTGACATCGGCTACGACTCCTGGCGCTTGCCGCCCGCGACGATCTCGCGCACGACGTAGATGGGCTTCCCCTGCGACTCGTGATAGGTCCGCGTCATGAGCTCCCCCAGCAGACCCATCGTGACGAACTGGACGCCGACGAAGATGAGTAGAATCCCCAGCAGGAGCATCGGCATGCGTTCCCGCAGCGAGAACCGCTCCGGGCTCACGAACTTCCCCACGGTGAGCACGGCGCAGATGACGAACCCCAACGCGCCCGAGTAGATGCCGATCCGTCCGAAGACCTGGATCGGGCGCGTCGAGAAACCCATCAGGAACCGGATCGTGATGAGGTCGAGGATGACCCGCAGCGTCCGCGAGATGCCGTACTTCGACCGACCCCAGACGCGCGCCCGGTGGTTCACCGGCATTTCGACGATCTCCGCGCCGATCCAGTGCGCCAGCGCGGGGATGAACCGGTGCATCTCGCCGTAGAGTCGAATGTTCCGAACCACGTCACGGCGGTACGCCTTCAGCGTGCAGCCGAAGTCGTGCAGATCGACGCCCGTCGCGCGGACGATGAGCCGGTTTGCCAGCAGCGACGGGATGCGCCGCAGGATGAATCCGTCTCGGCGGTTCTTGCGCCAGCCGCTGACGACGTCGTAGCCCTCGTTGAGCTTGTCGATGAGCCTGCCGATATCCGCCGGATCGTTCTGGAGGTCGGCGTCGAGCGTCACGATCACGTCGCCCCGCGCGTGGTCGAACCCGGCGCTCATCGCGGCGGTCTGCCCGAAGTTCCGGCGGAACCGGATGACCCGCACGGCGGCGTCCTGGGCGGAGATGTCGCGGAGGACTTCGTCGGAGCCGTCGCGCGAGCCGTCGTCGATCAAGATGATCTCCGAGCGGTAGGGCAGCGCGTCGAGCGCTGCGCGGATCTGGGCGTGGAGCTCGGGCAGATTCTCGCGCTCGTCCTTGATGGGGACGACGATGGATAGGTCGATAGGCGTGGCGTCGGGGGGCATCGGAAATCCTCGCTGGGCCCATGTGCGGCGCGTGCGCGCGGCGATTCTAGCACGCGCCGGCGCGGCGGCTCAACGATGCGCCATGTGCCGAGAGTGTTGGTCGTTACGAGAGATGGACGATGACCTCTCCTAGCTTCTCCCTGAAGGGAGAGGAACCAGGCGCGCCTTGTCCCTTCAGGGAGAAGGTTGGGATGAGGGCTGCGAATGGCGTTCTGCCCCAACGTTCGTGCTGAGGCGACGGGCGCAGACTCCAGGCAGGCGGCCGCGTCAGAGGCGGACGCCGGAGGCGGCCGCGTCAGAGGCGGACGCCGGAGGCGGCGCGGATGAGCCGCGCGAGTCGCTCGCTGGCGTTTGTGAGGAGCGAGCGGGCGTCCCGGATCGCCGACTCGAGCGTGAAGGGCCCCGGCACGATGGGGATGACGGCGTCGATGCCGACGTTGTAGATGACATCGGCGTCGGGCGCGATGGTTCCCGCCAACGCGAACACGGGCAGACCTCGGCGCTTCGCCGCCTGGGCGACGCCCATCGGCGTCTTGCCGAACGCCGTCTGCCGGTTCAGCTCGCCCTCGCCGGTGACGACGAACGCCGCGCCATCGAGCCGCTCGTCGAACCGCACCGCGTCGAGGACGATCTCGACGCCTCGGCGAAGCTGGGCGTTCAGGAACGCCATGAGTCCCGCACCGAGCCCTCCGGCGGCTCCGGCTCCCGGTATGCGCTCGACATCCTTGCCCAGGTCCCGATGCAGAACCTTCGCGTAGTGGACCAGGCTCGCATCGAGCGTCTGGACCATCTCCGGCGTGGCTCCCTTCTGGGGTCCGTAGATAGCGGACGCTCCGCGAGGGCCCGTCAAGGGATTGTCCACGTCGCACGCCACGACCGTCTCGACGTCGGACAAACGCGCGTCCATGCCGGACAGATCGATTCGGTCGAGCGCGCCGAGGGGTCCGCCGCCGAGTTCCAGTTCGTTTCCGTCGGCGTCGAGCAGCTTCGCGCCTAGGGCTTGTGCCATGCCCGCCCCGCCGTCGTTGGTGGCGCTGCCGCCGATGCCGATGATGAGCTTCCGCGCTCCCTCGTCCAGCGCGGCGCGAATGAGCTCGCCGGTGCCGTAGGTCGTCGCCTTGAGGGGGTTCCGCTCGCCGAATGGAATGAGCGGGAGCCCGGACGCCGCCGCCATCTCGATAGCCGCCGTCTCACCGTCGCCGAGGAGCCCGAAGTGTGCGACCACGCGACGCCCGGTCGGTCCGCGCACTTCGACGTGGACGCGCCTCCCGCCGGTCGCGTCGACCAGGGATTGGGCGGTACCTTCGCCGCCGTCCGCCATGGGGATCGTCTCGCAGTGCGCGTCGGGAAAGACTCGTCGGAACCCCTGGGCGATAGCCTCGGCGGCGTCCTGGGCGCTCAAGCTTCCCTTGAACGAGTCCGGCGCGATGACGATCTTCATGGTTCACCCCACGCGGTTCGTCAGTCCACGAGCTGCAGCCTTTCCGCAAGGCTCGCGAGCGGCAGTCCGACGACGTTGAAGTAGCACCCTTCGATGCGCGAGACGAAGGCGGCGGCTCCCTCCTGGATGCCGTAGGCTCCCGCCTTGTCGAGCGGTCCGCCCGATTGGACGTACGCCAGGATCTCCTGCTGGCGGAGAGGGCGAAAGGTGACGCTGGTCGTCTCGTACCAAGATTCGACGCGCGTTTCGTCGTCGGGGTTCATGTCGAGCCAGACGAGTGCGACGCCCGTCACGACCTCGTGAGTCCTGCCGCTGAGCCGGTGCAGCATCTCGATCGCCTCGACGGCGGACCGGGGCTTGCCCAGCGACCGACCGTCGATGATGACCATGGTGTCCGCGCCGAGCACGGCGGCGTAGCCCGCCGCAGCCGGCAAGGACTCGGCGACCGCCAGCGCCTTCGCCCGGGCGACGTACTCGGCTCCCTGCGCCGGAGTCAGGTCGTCCGGGTAGGATTCGCTGGCTCCGCTCGGAGCGGCGTCGAACGGCACGCCGATCTGCCGGAGCAGCTCAGCTCGGCGCGGCGATTCGGATGCGAGGACAATCGGAGCGTAAGCCATGGTTCCCCCAGATGGTTCCCCCAGATGGTTCCCCAAGTGGTGTGTCACGACGCAGCGCGGGTGAGCCCAACCCCCGCCCTAACCCTCCCCCATTCAAGGAGGAGGGAACAAGCGTCCTCCCCCGCGAAGCGCGGGGGAGGATTGAGGTGGGGGGCTGAACCCACCGGCATAGCGCTGACAGAACGCTAGAACGACCGCCCGACCATGTAGTCCGCCCAGAACGCGAGGTAGTCGCGGTACTTCGACGGCGGAATCTCGGACAGATGCTGCCGCGCCCGTTCGATGTGCCGCCGCGCCAAGTTTGCCGTGTACTGGACGCCGTTCAGGTCGCGCAGGAGGGCGGTCACCTCGGCGACGTCGGCGGCGGTCGCAGACGGGTTTCCAAGAACCGCGAGCAGCCTCGCCCGCTGCGCCTCGTTCGCGTTCCGATAGGCGTGGAGCACGATGGTGGTTCGCTTGCCCTCTCGGATGTCGGAACCGACCGGCTTACCCAGCGACGCCTCGTCACCGATGATGCCGAGGATGTCGTCCTGGAGCTGGAACGCCGTCCCGCAGTCGGCGGCGAACGAGCTGACCGCGTGGACGTACGGATGCTGGTCGTCGCAGGTGTTCAGCCCGATCATGGAGCCCGCTTTGCCGGCGAACTCGTAGAGGACGCCCGTCTTCTTGGAAAGCATGTCGATGATCTCGTCTTCGGTCATCGAGGGAATGGCGCGCTTGGCGAACTGCACGTCGCGTATCTCGCCGTCGATTAGCAGGCTGAGGACGCGCATCTCGGCGTCGTGGATCAGGTAGAGCGCGACGGCGGGATCGACGCCGGACTCCTCGGCGAGCCCCGCCAGGATCGAGATCGCCCATCCCTGCTGCATGTCCCCGGCAAGGATCGCCAGCGACAGCCCGTAGTGCTCCGATTCGGCGGCGTCGTAGCCGAGTTCGTCGCGCGCGCGGGCGCTGAACTCCGTGTGGACGGTGGGCCCGCCGCGCCGCTTGTCGTCGCGGTCGATCACGTCGTCGTGGACGAGCGTCCACGTGTGGAAGATTTCGATGGCGGCGGCGGCGGGGATCGCCTTGGCATCGTCTCCGCCGACAGCCCCGCAGGCGAACAGCAGAACCGCCGGACGAAGCGACTTCCCGCCGGAGTGCATGTAGCTGTAGACGGCGTCGCGGATGTGATCCGGGGAGAACCGGCTCGAGAACCGCGTCGAATAGAGGTAGTCGTAGACGACCTTCTTGCGCTCCGCGAGCGCGCCCATGAAGTCCTCGGTCGTAATCACGGACGGCTATTCCTTCGTGGTTTCGTCCGGGGCGTCGAACGGTTCGACGCGGATGACGCCGTCGTCGCTGACGAGCAGTTGCTCGACCCGCAGGTCCATCGCGTCGAGCGTCTTGGCGCATTGGCGCACGAGCTGGATGCCGCGCTCGAAGCTCTTGAGGGCTTCGTCGAGGCTCGTCTCGCCGCGTTCCAGCCGCTGCACGATCGCCTCGAGCTCGTCGAGGGCTTCCTCGAACGGCGGATGGGATTCGTCGTTCGGCATGCCGATCTCCTGGACGTTTTCAAACGGCGTGTTCAGGGCGTCTCGCGGCTGGATACGACGCATTCGAGGCGTCCGCGATGGAGCCTCACGCCGACGGTGTCGCCGACGGCCGTGTCGTCGGCGGAGCGCAGGATCGCCCCGTCGGTTCCGTAGCAGATGCTGTATCCGCGTTCCAGCGTCGCCAGAGGGCTCAGCGCGTTCAGCGCGCCGGTCGCGCCGGAGAGCCGGCTCCGTTCCCGATCCAGCCGCGTCCGAATGCGCTCTTCCAGCCGCCGCGCGAGTTCATCGATGTGCTGAGCGCGGAGCCGGATGTCCTCGCGTCGGCGTCGGGGCGAGAGCGCGTCCGAAAGCCGGTTCACATTCTGACGCGCCAGGCGCAGGCGGTTCTGCGTCGCCTCGCCCATCCGGTCGCGCAGGCTGGCGATCTCGCGCAGCAGGGCGATTCGGTCGGGGACGACGAGCTCGGCGGCGGCTGAGGGCGTCGGGGCGCGCACGTCCGCCGCGAAGTCGGACAGCGTGTAGTCCACCTCGTGCCCGACCGCCGAGACGACGGGAATCCTCGAAGCGACGATGGCGCGCACGAGCCCTTCGTCGTTGAACGCCCACAGGTCTTCGATGGAACCACCGCCACGCCCGACGATGAGGACGTCGGCGTCGCTGACTCGGTTCATCATGTCGATGGCGCGTGCGATTTGTCCCGCCGCCTCGTCGCCCTGCACGAGAACGGGATAGACGGTCACGCGAACCGAGGAGAACCGCCGCGCGAGGACGTTCAGGATGTCGCGGACGGCAGCGCCTCGCGCCGACGTGATGATCCCGACATGCCGGGGGAACCGTGGAAGGGCGCGCTTACGTTCGGGGTCGAAGAGTCCTTCCTCGGCGAGCCGGTCGCGAAGCTGCTCGTAGGCGAGGAGGAACGCCCCCTGTCCGACGGGCAGAACGCGGGTCGCCTGAATCTGGTAGTTGCCGCCCTGGGGGTAGATCGTCAGCGTGCCGAAGACGCGCACCTGCACGCCGGTCGCCGGGCGGAACCCCTGGCGGATGACCATGTTCTTCCACATGACGCAGGGGAGCTGCGCGTGAGCGTCTTTGAGCGTGAAGTACCAGTGCCCGGCGGGCGATTCCCGGAAGTTGGAGACTTCGCCCTCGACCCAGAGAGGCGGGAAGGTCTCCTCCAGCAGTTGGCGGAGCGCCTGCGTGACCTGTTGAACCGTGTAGATCGGGTCTGCCATGGCGTCACAGCACTCCAGCGGCAACGAGCGCCTGTCGGATCGCCTCGGCGCGTTCGGGCGACGTAGCAGGCATCGGCGCTCGCGGGAAGCCGCCCTGCCTGCCCTGCATCTCCATTGCGCATTTCACATTCGCGGGCAGGTTGTCGGCGTGGATCGCGTCCCAGATGCGCAGCAGCGATCCGTGAAGAGCCCGAGCCTCGTCGGAGCGGTTCTGCGCGACGGCGTCCCAGAGCCGGACGCACAGCTTCGGAACGGCGCTCAGGATCGCCGCGATGGCTCCATGGGCTCCCAGCGCGAAGGACGGATAGAGTAGCGCATCGACCGCCGACATGACGGCTGCCCGGTTCCCGACAAGCAGCAGCAGGTCGGCGAGCAGCTTCATGTCGCCCGCGCTCTGCTTGACGCCCACGACCCCCGGCGCTTCGTCGATGATCCTCGCCAGCAGCGTCGGCGACAGGTACGCCCACGGCACGACGTTGTAGATCATCACGGGAACGCCCGTGCGCTCGGCGATGGTGGCGAAGAAGTCGAGCATCGCGTCGTCGTTGGGACGAAACAGGTAGTGAACCGGCGTCACTTGGAGCGCGACCGCGCCGAGGTCGGCAACGGCGAGTCCGCGTTCGACGGCGGCGCGGGTGCTGTCGGCGATGATCCCGGCGATGACGGGAACGGAACCCGCTTCCTGCACGGCGAGTCCGACGACGCGGCGCAGCTCGTCGGATTCCAGCGTGTGCCCTTCGCCCGTGCTCCCGCCGACGGCGATGCCGTGGACGCCCGACTCGACCATGTATGCAATGTCGCGGCGCAGTGCGTCTTCGTCGATCTCGCCGGACGCGTCGAAGGGCGTAACGATGGGCGGCACGATGCCGTGGATGCCGTGCGGCATGGTTGTCTCCGACGGTCTCAGGTCGCCAACGGCTCGCAGAGGCGCTCGATGGATCGCGCTCTCCCGGTGGCTTCGTCGATGTCGACGCAGACGGCGCACAGGCGGATATCGCCCTTGGCGGTCTCGAACCGCGCAGGCATCTGCGTCAGGAACTTGCGGATGACGGACTCAGTCTCGACGCCGATGACCGAGTCGTGCGGGCCCGTCATACCGACGTCGGTGATGTACGCGGTTCCTCCTGGGAACACGGTTTCGTCCGCGGTCTGGACGTGCGTGTGGGTTCCAACGACCAGGCTCGCCTTCCCGTCGAGGAACCTGCCCATGGCGATCTTCTCGGAGGTGGCTTCGGCGTGGAAGTCCAGCACGACGACGTTCGCGCTCTCGCGCAGCTTCGGGATGATGTCTTCAGCCGCCTCGAAGGGGTTGTGATATTGGTTGAAGAAGAGGCTCCCACCCATGTTGAGGACGGCGACCGGAACGCCTGCGCCCGTCTCGGTGACTGCCCACCCGCGTCCGGGGGTTCCCTTCGGCAGGTTCGCGGGACGGATCACGTTCGGTAGGTCGGCGATCTGGTCGGGAAACTCCTTCTGGTCCCAGACGTGGTTGCCCATCG